>JBHHWH010000110.1:0-5891 GCA_046756405.1 Acidimicrobiia bacterium
TGAGACTCGAGACTGAGGGGGTCCTGGAAAAGGTGGGACGCAAGGGTTTCGTAGTGAAGACGATCGACGAGAAGATGGTCCGTTCCATCTACCAGGCCAGGGAGGCTGTGGAGGGTTATGCCGCTCAAGTGGTGGCAGAGCGTGCCGATTCCAGGGTGATCGACCGGCTGGAGGGGAAGATGCGCAAGCTCGGCCCCACCTCCAACATCCAGTCGGCCTATGAAGCCAACCGCCTCGCCCACCGGGCCATCGTCGAGGCCACCGGCAACGGCTACATGGTGGAACTCTTCGACGCCATCTGGGGCCGTTCCATCGCCCTGCGTATCTACGCTGACCTGTGGGCGGCTGAGAACGAGCACCGGCCAGTGATCGACAACCACCTCGAGATCCTGCAAGCGCTCCGCTCCGGCGATGGACCGCGCGCGGCCAAGGTCATGATCAAGCACATCCGCGAAGGTTTGGACCAGCAGATCGCGGTGCTGGCGCCGCGGATGCGAGCCAAAGCGAAGTAGCCCGGTCTCCCCTACCTAGCATGGCCGTTGTGCCGTCACGCCCCATCCCTGCTCCGACGGACGATCCCCCTACTACCGCACCGGAACGACCGCGCTCCCGCCTCTTTGCCGCGGCTCGGAGAAGCCTGGGACTGTCCATAGCCACGGGATCGGCCCGGGCGCTCCTCGGTGTTGGGGCAGTGCTCACGGTGGGCAGGATCATCGACGCTGCCGTGGACGGAGCCGCTTTAGGAAGCGACCTGGCCTGGCTCGGCGGGCTGCTCCTGGCCCGCAGTCTGCTGTCGGCCCCACTTCCCCTGGCGGCCGTCGATACCTCCCTCCGGGTAGAGGAGGATCTCCGGGCACGGCTCCTACGGCACGTTCTCTCCCTGGGTCCCCGCCCAGACCGCCGAACAGGCAGATTGGTCTCCGAGGTCACCGATGGGGTGGAAGCCGTGGGAACGCTGGCGGGGACCTTCCTGCCCCAGCTCGTAGCCGGCATGTCCACTCCCCTGCTGCTGGCGCTGGTGGTGGCCATGTTGGACGTGCCCACCGCCGCTGTACTCCTCCTCGTCCTCCCGGCCGTGCCGCTGCTCCTCAGGCTCCTGGAGAAGCGCTTCGCCTCAGTCAGCGCCCGATACCGGGAGACGGCCGACGAGCTGGCGGTGAGGTTCCTCGACGGTCTTCAGGGGCTAGTCACGCTGGAGACCCTGGATCAGGCCGAGTTCTACGGTGACGCCATAGCCGAAGACGCGGCGCGTCTGAGGAGGGAAACCATGGCGTTGTTGCGGGTTAATCAGCTCGCGCTCCTCGCGGTGGATACTCTCTTCACGCTGGGCACGGTGGTGACCACCGCCGGAATGGCCGCCGTCCGACTTTCGGTCGGGGCGGTGACGGTGGGACAGGCGGTCGCCATCGTCCTCATCGGTGTGATGCTGATCGAACCCCTCACCCAGATCGGAAGGTTCTTCTACGTGGGGGCTATCGGCCGGGCGGCCGCAGAGCAGATGAAACAACTTCTGGGAACCCAGGGTGAGCTGCGCGCCTCCGTTGCAGGAAGCGTCATGATCGGGACCGTCGAGCTTCGAGGAGTCACCTACACCTACCCGGACGGAACCCGCGCCGTAACGGGGATCTCATTCCACATCGAAGCCGGAGAGAGAGTGGCCCTGGTGGGCGCCTCAGGGGCGGGAAAGACCACCGTCGCCCATCTGGTGCTAGGCCTGATCCAACCGCAGTCCGGAGAGGTGAGAGTCGGAGGCCGGGCGGTGCTGGTCCCCCAACGCCCGTACCTCTTCCACGGATCGGTGGCCGAGAACCTGCGGATCGCCAAGCCCGACGCCGGCGACGATGAACTATGGAAGGCGTTGGAGGCGGCCGACCTCGCAGAAATGGTGCGAGCCAAACCCGAGAAGCTCGACGCCCCTGTGGGAGAGCGGGGACTGAAGCTGAGCGGAGGAGAGGCACAGCGGCTGGCCATAGCACGCGCACTGCTGGTGGACGCTCCGGTGGTCGTGCTCGACGAGCCCACCTCCAACATCGACCTGGAGAGCGAGGCCCGGGTGAAGGAAGCGCTACATCGACTCACCGAGGGCCGCACCGTCGTAGTCATCGCCCACCGTCGCTCCACGCTGAGCGGAGTGGACCGCATCCTCGTGATCGATGAGGGTCGCCTGGTGCGATCCGCTCCTCCACAAGAGATCAACGAGGTGATGGGGGTCGAGGGACTATGAGTCGCGGCGAGTTGGTGAGGCGCCTGCTCGGCCTGCTGCGACCTATGGCGGTGCTGATGGCGGTTTCGGCTCTAGCCCGGGTGATCAACCAGAGCCTCGGGGTCGCCATTCCCGCCGTGGCGGTAGCCCTCGTTGTGGAGCCTGGCTCCGGAGTGGTGAGTGTGGTGGGGCCCCTCGCCATCCTGGCTGTCACCAAAGGCTTCTTCCGGTACCTGGAACAGTTCACCGGCCACGCCGTCGCCTTCAGGCTCCTCGCCGAGATGCGGGTAGAGACCTACCGCCGCCTAGTGCCCCTTGGCGCGGAGGCTGTCGAGGACGAGCGCAGCGGCGATCTGCTCAGTCGCCTGGTCGCTGACATCGACCGTCTCGAACCCTTCTACGCCCACACTATTGCCCCCCTGGTGGGCGCCATCGGGGTCCCCCTCCTCACCGTGGTCGGGCTGGCGGTATGGGTGGACCCGCTGCTCGCTGCCGTCTACGCCCCTTTTCCCTTGCTCATCGCCTTCGTCGCGCCTCTCGTCGGCGCCCGGCGGGTTGCGAGGCTGGCAGGAGAGGCGCGAGACCAGGCGGGGGCGACCTCCGCTTTCTTCACCGATGCCATACAGGGAAGCAGGGAAGTGGCGCTTTTCTCAGCCGAAGAGGTGGTGGGTGACGGTCTGGCTCGACTCTCCCGGAGGACGGGGGCGCTGCGCCGACGGCTGGGAAGGGTGGCCGCCGCCCGGTCGTCAATCATCGACCTTCTCGCCGGCGGTGTCGTCCTGGCCGTCACCGTGACGGGGCTGAATCTGCTGGCGGCGGGAACGATCGAGCCTGCGGCCCTCGGGGCTGCCATCGCCGTCGCCTGGGTGGGTACCTCCTCGGCGCGGGCTGCGGAAGAGATCGTCCCTTCCCTGGAGCAGGCCCTCGCCGCGGCGAGGCGGGTCTTCGCTGTGTGGGACCGGACCCCCTCCCGAACGATGGTTGATCTCGCTCCGAACGAGCCCGCGGACGGCTCCATCGCCCTTCGCGAGGTCACCGTGCAACGGGGATCGGTCCCGGTACTCCGTGGAATCGACGTGGAGATCCCCTCGGGCGCGCGGGTCGCCGTGGTGGGGCCCTCCGGCTCAGGCAAGTCCACTCTGGTGGAGCTGGTCCTCCGGATCAGGGACCCGGATCAGGGCCGGGTGGAGGTGGGAGGCACCGACGTCCGGGAGGTCGACCCCTCCCTTCTCCGCTCCCATGTGGCGCTGGCTCCCCAAAAGCCCGGGCTCTTCTATGGGACGATCGCCGACAACCTGCGGCTGGCGGCCCCCGACGCCACCGAACGCCAGCTCTGGGAGGCCCTCGACCGAGCAGGTCTGGGAGACTGGATCCACTCCCTGGGTGAAGGCCTCCAGGCCCACGTCGCCGAGTTCGGAGACTCCATGAGCGGCGGACAACGCCAGAGGCTGTCCCTAGCCCGGCTGTTCCTCAGGGATCCCCGCATCGTGATCCTCGACGAGGCGACTTCGGAGCTGGACATTGAGACGGAGCGGAGAGTTCTGGCCGAAGTGGGCCGATTCACCGCAGGACGAACGCTGATAGTCGTAGCCCACAGGATCGAGACCATCGTGGACTTCGACGAGATCCTCGTCCTCGACCGAGGCTTTCTGGTGGAGCGTGGGCGACATCAGGAACTGGTGGCCTCGGGAGGTGTATACGCCGGACTCTGGCAGCGCTACCAGGACGTTCTCGTCTAGACCCGAATCCGATTACTGCCACCCTCGGGCTACGCTCGCCGCCAATGAACAGTGCCTCCAGGGTCGACGCCTCCAACCCTCGCATTCTCGACGACCCCCGAGAAGCCACCCGGGCCTTCAACCTCTCCATGGTGGTCTCGGGAATCCGCTGCACCATCTCCTATGTACTGCTCCCCTTCGTCACCCCCTTCATCGGCCTTGCCCCGGGGGTGGGTCCGGCCCTGGGGATCCCCATCGGAATGGTGGCCCTGGTTGCCAACGGACTGAGCCTGCGTCGTTTCTGGAAGCTCCAGCACCCATGGCGGCGACCTGTCACCGTGCTTCATGTGCTGGTGATGGCGCTCTTGGTCTTCCTTATAGCCTCCGACGTCTCCATCCTCGCCGCGTCTCCCTAGCCGGACCCTTTTCTCCAGGCGGAGAGATTTATCTGAGACTTTTCTTGGATTGGGCCTGTCTTGGGTGGTTGAGCACTGCCCCCTGAAGAGGTCAGCTGAGATCAGGTTGCGGTCCCGCTCCAACCGCTTCATCCGGTGCGTTATCCGCTGTCGACACGGGGCGGCCACCTGCAATTCTCAGCCTTCCTCAATATGGAACGTCCTCGGTCAGCTCGTCCGGCTGCCGTTAACACGCCGTCGGCGTGACTTAACTCGCGAAGGATGCGACCCGTAAGGCACGAAACTTAGTCAGCGGAGTCTCAGCCGAACCTTAGGGGCCGTTCAATATGAGTTCGGATGAATCCCCTGGCTGGTCATTCACGCTCAGGGGGTCCAACCTGGATAGCGCATGGGCCAGCTACGACGCGAGTAAGGGTGTTCGCGGCAAGGTCTAGCACGGCTAGCCCGTTTTCTCCAACGATGACCGCAACCGCCGGCAAACCCGTGCCGTAAGCCGAGTCATAGCCGACGAGCTCGGGGAGGTCCGCTGAACTCCGCGAAAGAGTCGCGACATCGATCGTGTATGCGTCCCCGTTCGGAGGGACGTAGAGCAAGGTACTGGCGTTGACCCACCCGTAGCTGCGATCGCCGTCGTCGTGAAGATCTGAAGTCAAAGCATTACGCGCGTTAAGTGACCGGGTCACCCCTTTGCCGTCGACCGTTATCAGAGTGTCAAAGAACGCTGAAGTGGGGTAGCCCAAGCGCAATAGCAAGAACACCCCGTCCGGTGAGGGCGCGACGGAGTAGAGATCTGGAAGCGCTTCGTCAACGATGTCATCGGGGTCTGGAGGGGGTGTGTCGGGTATCAGATCGTCCCAGATCCACAACACTTGGCGGGCAGCGAAGCTGTAAGCAACCAACGCGGGAACGTTATGGCCGTCTGTTAAGCCGCCCACAAGAAGTGTGTTCTGGACGGCCGCATGCAACACCAACGTATGTAAACCGGGGACCTCGATCGTCAACAAAGATCCAGACAGCAGCTCGACCACTTCGAGCGCTGATGTTGAGTTCAACGATTGGCGTGTTACAAAGACGGCCTCGCTAGTGACAACCTTGTGCGCGGTTGCCTCAGTGACCAACTCGCTCACGAAGCCAACTTTGCCCGTCTGTGGCTCGACTCGGTAAAGCCCGGCGTCAAGCGTCACCGGGAGCCAGTGTGGCTCTGCTGTTGCCACTTGATTACCGAACAGGACGCACCGCCGAGACGTTGGATCCGTGGTCGACGTCACCGTCGCCCCGGTCATTTCCACCGATGATGGCACCGGAGGCTCTGTGGTGCTCGGTTGCATCAGATCTGGCGTCGGGCGAGCACACGCCGCAAGAAGACAGATCATTGCCCCCCAGAATCGTCCCGGCCGGCTTAGGGGAAACACTCGGCGGCTGTCACGTTTGCATCGACCATGAGACCCCAAGTCTTACGTCCGACAATGCCGTCGTCCGCTACGGAGTTGCAATTCTGGAATAGCTTGACCGCACTTCGTGTGGTTGGTCCCCAGAGACAGTCCAGGTTCGTCG
>JBHHWH010000111.1:0-5880 GCA_046756405.1 Acidimicrobiia bacterium
CATCGAACGCCCCGTCTACCGGGACGACCGGGGTTTCTTCACCGAGTCGTACCACCATGCCGAATTCGAGGAGGCGGTCGGACATCCGGTCTCCTTCGTCCAGGACAACCACTCCCGGTCGAAGCGGGGTGTGCTGAGGGGTCTCCACTACCAGCTTCCTCCGGCGGCCCAGGGGAAACTGGTGCGGGTGGTGCGGGGAGCAGTCTTCGACGTGGCGGTGGACATCCGCCGCTCCTCCCCCACCTTCGGCGAGTGGGTGGGCTACGAGCTGAGCGAGGACAACTTCGCCCAGCTCTGGATACCCCCCGGCTACGCCCACGGGTTCCTGGTGCTCACAGATGTCGCCGACGTGTTGTACAAGACCACCGACTACTACGCGCCCGACCTGGAGAGGACGATCCGCTGGGACGACCCCAACATCGGCATCGCCTGGCCCCTGGGCGGAGAAGCACCGATTCTCTCCCCCAAGGACGCCGCCGCTCCTAGTCTCACCGCAGCCGAAGTCTTCGAATAGGGGAAGGAATGGGCAGAAAGTACCTTGTCACTGGGGGAGCCGGATTCATCGGATCCAACTTCGTCCGCTACCTGCTGGCCCACGAGCCCGACTGCGAGATCACCAACCTCGACGCCCTCACCTACGCCGGAGTGCCCGCCACCGTCGACGAGCTAGACGAAGCCCCCAACCACCACTTCGTCAAAGGGGACATCTGCGATGCCGAACTGGTGGATCAGGTGATGGCGGGCCACGACGTGGTGGTCCACTTCGCCGCCGAGAGCCACGTGGACCGTTCCATCGCCGGACCGAGCCCCTTCCTCCAGACCAACGTGGTGGGAACCGGGGTGCTGTTGGATGCCGCCCTTCGTCACCGGGTGGGCCGGTTCGTCCATGTCTCCACCGACGAGGTGTACGGCTCGGTGGCAGAGGGCTTCGCCCCTGAGGACGCTCCCCTCGACCCCTCCTCTCCCTACTCCTCCTCCAAGGCAGGCTCGGACCTGCTGGCCCTCTCCTATCACACCACCTTCGACTACGACGTGGTGGTGACCCGCTGCACCAACAACTACGGGCCCTACCAGTTCCCGGAGAAGGTGATTCCTCTTTTCGTCACCAACCTGATGGAAGGAAAGAAGGTCCCCCTCTACGGAAACGGGCGTAACGAGCGGGACTGGCTGTATGTGGAGGACCACTGCTCGGCGCTGCACCTGCTGGTCGATCGAGGCGAGGCCGGGGAGATCTACAACATCGGAGCCAACGCTCAGCTGCCCAACATCGAGCTGACCCAGGCGATCCTCGACGCTTTCGGGCTGGACGAGTCGTGGATCGAATGGGTGCCCGACCGTCTGGGTCACGACTTCAGATATGCGGTGGACTCTTCGAAGGTGCGGGCCTTGGGCTGGGAGCCGGCGCATCGTTTCGAAGACCGACTGGCGGAGACCATCGAGTGGTACCGGGCCCGCGAGGACTGGTGGCGTCCCCTCAAAGGGAGCGTGACGTGAAGGGGATCGTGCTGGCGGGAGGAGCCGGAACCCGGCTGGATCCGATCACCCGGGTGGCGTCTAAGCAGCTCCAGCCGGTCTACGACAAGCCGATGATCTACTACCCGCTGGCGACGCTGTTCGAAGCAGGGATCAGAGAGATCCTGTTGATCTCCACCCCCGACGACATCCCCCGCTTCGAGGACCTGTTAGGCGACGGGAGCCAGTGGGGGGTGAGCATCGGCTACGCGGTCCAGCCGGAGCCAAAGGGGATCGCCCAAGCTTTCCTCATCGGCGAGACCTTCATCGGAGACGACCCGGTGGCGTTGATCCTCGGTGACAACGTCTTCTACGGAAAGCTGGGAGTGGACGAGATCGCCGGCACCTTCGAAGACGGGGCGGTGATCTTCGGTTATCCGGTGCGGGACCCCCGCCGGTACGGGGTGGTGACCCTGGACAACGGACGACCGGTCTCGCTGGAGGAGAAACCCGCCGACCCGGCGTCGAACCTGGCCATTCCCGGCCTCTACTTCTACGACAATCAGATCGTCGAGATCGCCAGGAATCTGGAGCCGTCAGACCGGGGGGAGCTGGAGATCACCGACGTCAACCGGACCTACCTGGACAAAGGTCTGCTGCGGGTGGTGCGCCTGGGCCGGGGGATCGCCTGGCTGGACTCCGGCACCCCGGACAGTCTGCTGGAGGCGGCCAACTTCATCGCCACTATCGAGCGCCGTCAGGGCTTCAAGATCGCCTGCCTGGAGGAGATCGCCTACCAGAAGGGATTCATCGACCGCCAGCATCTGTACGAACTGGTGAAGCGGATGCCCCGGTCTAACTACCGGACGTATCTGGAAGAACTCCTCGGAGCCGACCAGGCCCCGTGATCGCCGTACTCGGCGCCGGCGGACAACTGGGGTCGGCGTTCTGTCGTCTTCTCGGTGCTGCCGCTCACCCGGTGACCCGAGCAGAGCTGGACCTCACCGACCTGGCGGCGATCCAGCCCTGGATGGAGGCCCGCAGACCGGAGGTGGTGGTCAACTGCGCTGCCTACACCGCGGTGGATGCCGCCGAGGAAGACGAGGCCACCGCCCGGAGGGTCAACGCCGATGCGGTGGGCGTGCTGGCGGAGGCGGCCCGAGACTCAGGTGCTCGCTTGGTCACCTTCTCCACCGACTACGTCTTCGACGGCACCAAACCAGAGCCCTACGTGGAGTCCGACCCGCCCCACCCCATGTCGGCGTATGGACGCACCAAAGCGGAGGGGGAACGTCTCGCCCTGGAAGCCAACCCGGAGGCCCTGGTGGTACGCACCTCCTGGGTGCTGTCGGGCACCCACCCCAACTTCGCCGCCACCATGCTCAGGCTGATCCGTCAGGGCCCGGTGCAGGTGGTGAACGACCAGCGAGGAAGGCCCACCATCGTCGACGACCTGGCTCCGGCCACCCTGGCCTGTGTGGAAGCAGGGGCCTACGGCATCGTCCACCTCACCAACCAGGGGGAAACCACCTGGTACGGGCTGGCCTGCGAGATCGCGCAGATCGCCGGTCTCGACCCCGACCGGGTGAGTCCCTGCACCACGGAGGAGTTCCCCCGGCCGGCGCCCCGGCCGGCCAACTCGGTGCTGGACAGCGAACGCCTCGAGGGCCTGGGAGTGGCGGCCCTCCCCCACTACCGGCCCTCTCTGGAGCGGGTGGTCGCTGACCTGGTAGCAAGGGGGTTCTGAATGACCACCTACCTGCTGACGTCCTCGGATCCAAGGGCCGCGGCCAGCCTGGAACACGCCCGCCGGGCCCTCCACGCCGCCGGTGTCGACGTGGTCGACCTGGAGGTGGAAGACGACACCCTTCCCCTCCGCGACCGTCAAGGGCGGCGGCTGGCAAGCCTGTTCCGGCACACTCCGGAGCCGCTGCTGCGGGCATGGCGGGTGGCGCGCAACCTGGCCTGGGCAACCAAACCCGGGGATGTGGTAGTGGCCAGCGACGCCGGCGGCCTCGCCGGAGTGTTCGCTCTCATGCAGGCTTCCAGTCCGGCCGAAGAGCGCCGGCGGCTATGGACGGTGGCCGGCGACTCCGCCTACCTGGAGCTGAGACTGGTCGCCCGGGCCCACGAAGGCCTCCCCCGGCCGGTGGAGTCAGAAGTGGACTGGGAGATCACCCAGTACCGGTTCTCCGGGCGGGTCCTGGCCACCTCACCCCGGGCGATAGCCGAGCTGGCCCGGATCGGCGTGGAGGCGGAGTCGGTGGAACCGCAAGAGACCTTCGCCGCCCCGCCCTTGGAGACACCACCCGCCGAGTGGTGGGTCCCGGGGCCGGTAGGCCGCCGCAACCAGACCGGAGAGATACTCCGCGCCCTCACCTCGGTGCCCGGCGCGGCGGCGACGCTCACCAACCGCGACGCCGGAGACCGGATCTGGACCGGCACCACCTGGGAAGCGCTCCGTCATGTCCGGGAGGTGCTCGGCGAGCGGATCAAGCGCGGAGACCGGCCCACCTCCCGGCCCGACGTGGTCGTCATCGGAGACCCCTACGCCTGTCCCAACCGGGCTACCCGGGACCTGGTCCGCCAGGGGATACCGGTGGTGGTCCCGGCGGGAAGTGTCTGCTCGCTGCTCTGGCCGGAAGCCCCTCAGTGGGAGACCGCCGACGAGCTGGCGGCCATCCTCCGGGGGAAGGCGCCGGTCACATCCTCGGCGCCGGCTGTTGCTGACATGAAGTCGGTGCTCCGGGAAAGCCCGGCGACAAAGGTCTCGGTGGGAATCCCGGTCTTCCGGGACGTCCGCTTCCTCGACGAGTGCGTGGAGTCGGTGCTGGACCAGGAGCTGGCACCCCACGAGATCATCCTTGTCGACGACGGCTCCGACTCGGCGGAGGTGGATCGGGCCCTCGCCGCATGGGAGGAGCGGGACAACCGGATCAGGGTCATCCGCACCGGGAACCGGGGAGTGTGCGTGGCCCGCAACACAGCCCTGGAGGCGATGGACGGAGACAGCTTCGTCTTCGTCGACTCTGACGACATCCTCGAGCCTGGCTTTCTCGCCCGGACCGCGGAGATGCTACGGGGAGACGACCGGCTGTGGGCGGTGGCCACCTGGACCCGCTTCTTCGGCACCTACGAGGGAGTGGAGGCGAAACCGCCCTTCGACGCCCGGGTGGGGATGCGGGAGAACCCGATCATCTCCACCGCGGTGCTGGTGGACATGGCGGTCAGGGAAGAGGGGATCCGTTTCGCCCCCGACCTGGCTTTCCTCTACTGCGAAGACTGGCACTTCTGGTCTCAGATCGTTGCCGCCGGAGGAGCCTTCGGCCTGGTCCCCGAACCGCTGGTGGGACACCGGGTGCACACCAGCTCCGGAGGTTTCTTGCGTACCGAACTGGGTCAGGCCCTGGGCAAGACCCGGGCCACCGAGCCGCTCAGGAGCTGACGAAGCTCTCCCAGAGGGCCGCGGCCACCGAGTCGGCGGCGGCCATCCACGCCTTGGCCCGGGTGATCGCCTCGTCGCGGTGGTCGAGGAGCCGTCTCGCCGCGGCGGCGATGGCCTCGGGGTTGTCGGCCTCGTCGACCGTGGTCAGCTCCCACAACTCCGGGTCGTCTTTGAACACCGAGGAGACCCGGGAGATGAGACAGGGAACCCCCGCCAGGTAGGACTCCTGGGGGGTGGAAGGGTGACATTCGGAGAGGGTGACATAGAGGTTGAGGTCCACCGACCCCTGGAGGGAGACGAACTCGGCCCAGGGAAGCTCACCGTGTTCGACGATCGACAGAGAGTCGAGGTAGGTGTTGGCGGGGCGGGTCATGACATGGGCTACCGAACGGTCGAGGAGGGCTGTGGCGAGGAGCTGGGTGGTGACGTTCTTCCGCCAGAAGGGCTCGGCGAACACCCCCACGTGGAGCCCCTCCCCCAGGTCACGGCGTTCCAGATTCGGAAGCTGAGGAACCCGGTTGGGAACGTGGGTGACGGGATGGCCGAGGGCGGTGAAGGCGGCGGCGACACCGTCTTTGCCCATGCCCACTCCGGCGAGGACCCCTTCGGCGGCCAGGGACAGCACCTCGTCGACGACGGCCGCCTCGCCCGGCTCGGCGCCGTGCTGGGCGGGTGAGGAGTGCAGCACCGCCTTTGCTCGTATCCCCCGGGCGGCCAGGGCCCGCACTAGGCCGGCAGCCCCCGGGGGCCAGCCCTGGACGACCACGCAACCGGCGGAGGCGAGACCGTCGACCAGGACGCCGCTCCAGCGGGTTAGGTCGTCGCACTCGATCACCGGAGTGGCGAAGCCGTAGGCGACGGTGCGGATCCCCCGCCAGTCGGGGTGACAGACCTGGACCACAGCTCCCGCCTCGAGACGGTCCCAGCTCCCGAAGGAGAGGTGCGGCTCCCGTCCTGGGCGATCGCCGCGGAGGCGGCGGAAC
>JBHHWH010000112.1:0-5865 GCA_046756405.1 Acidimicrobiia bacterium
CGGCCGAGGCAGCGGCGTGTCTTGCCCTGCGTCGCCGCCGACCTGCCGACACCACCGTTTGAAGGTCGCCCCTTCGTGGAGGCAAGGCGTCCATCACCGAGCGCACATATTCCCTCGTCGGTTCATCCACTGTCATACTGACAACTCCCTTCTCAGCCGCTCCAGACCCCGGCTGAGCCGACTCTTCACGGTGCCCGGGCGTACACCCAAAGCGAGGGCGATCTCTCGTTCCGACCAATCGAATGCGCAAGCGAGCACCACAACCGAACGCTGCTCCACCGAGAGGGTTTCGAGGGCAGCTCCGAGACCGGGCTCGACGCGGATCGTGGCTTCTTCGAAAGGAACCCGGGCCAGCTTCGCCAGGAGGCGCCGCTCGGTCCGATGCCGCCGCAGCCGGTCGATCGCCCAGCGATAGGCAACGCGGTAGACCCATCCTTCAGGGTTGGACATCTGCTGGACGAAACGCCACCGGGCAAAGGCCCGGGTCATCGCCTCGTCCACGGCCTCGGCCGCCAGCTCCGGATCGCCCAAGGTCACCGCAAGGGGCCGGAAGACCGAACCCCATGCCAGGTCATAGAAGACCTCGAACTCGGTGATCCTGAACGCGGCAGGTTGGTCGGCTTGGGCCTGTACGTGCTCTCGTGTCGGGCTCACGATGAAAGGACGAACAACCTGGCCGCCGGGTTCCACTTTAGTGGAGCTTACGGGATTTGAACCCGTGACCCCCTCGTTGCGAAAGATGCGGTCAAAACACTCTGACCAGGGGAAACGGTGCCTCTTGGCTGGCTTGTGGGCCGGCCGTGGGCCCAGCGACGTGAAATGTCGTGAGACTTGGTGAGGAAGAGAAGGCCGTCGCAACTCAGTCCGGTGGTACATCGAGCGTCAGGTCTGGCTTGGGTGGAGAATCTCGGCACTGGTTCAACGATCCGGAGCACCTGGTCCTGTGAAGGGCGGGTGCTTGGGGCCCATAGAGTTGCCACTGCATCGGCGAAGTGCTTGCCGAGATACTCACCAAACTCGGCTGACGGCACGAAAGCCTCTGAACGTGTTTAGCCACCCCTCGGCGTCGGTGGCGGAGCGCACGGGACCCTTCTGTCTGAACGAAGGAAGCCCCCGCACCAGGCGGGCGCCTCCTTCTATTAGTCCCCGCGACTTAGTATTTCGCCGCCAGATCATCCTTTTCATGCGAGCTCAGCGACCTTGGGTGGTTTGTCCCTTTGAAGTCGCCAGGCCCTGAACACATCGTGTACATGCTCGACGTCCCGCAGAACGAGTTGATGTGCGTGAACCCAGCCGCATGACCCATCTCGTGAGTCATCACCGACCAGAGGTCGTACTGATTCCCGCTCGGACTGCCAGTCCCCTGATACCAAGGGATGTGATCGTCGTCGTTGATCTTGACCCAGACCTTCTCCAACAGGTCACCCCAGCCACAACTGGACAAGCACTCCCAGGCGTTCTCGCCCAGCTTGCACTTCGACACCGGACACCCACCACCGGAGGTCCAGTTCCAGCAGTCAGACGATGTACAGGAACTCTTCCAGTAGTCACCGATGTAGGTGGTGTCGTTCGCCTGGCCCGTGCAGGACGTGGTCGCACAGCTATTGGATATCGACGGTTGAGGACTCGTGTACCAGAAGTCCAGTCCGGAGCCCGACACACCATTGAAATGGTCCGCAGTCGCCCGAGCCCGCCAGTAGAAGTTACTAGTAGTCCGGAACGGATCCGACCTCAACGTATCGATTTAGAAGGAATCATCGCCCCAACGCTGGGTGTGCTGGAAATGCGACGAGGCCGACGCATCGGCCGGAGCCGTCAGTCCCGACGGCAACATCCCGCCGGCAACCAGCCCTGCAGCAAGCGCTACAACAAACAGCCAACGTCCCCTCATGGTGTGCTCCCCTCATCGTCGACAATCCCTTCGACGCTCCCCGGCTCAATGGACCCGTCGCCATGAACCCTCGTATAGAAGGTGTCGTCGACGAGTGAACCGTCCTCGTTCATGCAGAAGGCCTCGATGCCGATGTCGGAGTTCCCAGACTCCAGGATCTCGATGTAGAAGACCGCAGCCGTCTGACCATGGGCCTTAACAACGAAGACATCTTCTTCCGCCGAGAAAGGAACACGCTCAAGGGCCTGGTCAGCCGCCTTCGCATTGAACGTCGCCCGGCCGGTCCGAACATCTTCGGACCGTGCATCAGCTACGATCTGAGCTGCCAACTCGCCGGGCTCCATGTCGTAGCTTCCAATCCCAACAGCCGAGAACCCCAAAGCCCCGTGCGGACAGTCAGGGACTGAACCACGACCGCCGCCGATAGCCACCGACGCCGTCACCAGCAGGCCAACAGCGAACCCAAGCAGGATCAGGGTGCCCTTCTTCGTACGCTCTCTCAAACTAGTCCCTCGCCTTTCGCCCCAGCCCGTTGCCATGGACGCCCCCGAGGAACACCCCCACGAAGATGGTCCCCTACTTCGTACGTTCCAGCAAACGAGTTCTCCTTTCTTCCCTACCCCCTCCTTTGCGTGAGAGGGGCTTCCTATTCCCTTCTTGGCCGCTCAGGCCGTTTCGCTTCGCGATGGAGAGACGCTCCACATCAACCCCGGGTGGCACTACGTGTTTGGAGAATCTGTTCGGATGACGTTGCCGCCGCGTTCCCCGCCTCTGACCACCCGGCCTGATTGGCAGGTGCGGCACCCGATAGAACGACCCGGCACGAATCGCCTGGTACCGGTATGGGCAATCGCATCAGAGAGGAGATGCCGGTATCGAAGGGCCGAAATGTTCACTGACCATGGATCAGAAGGTGGGTAGTTCGAGTCTGTCCGAGGGCGCCACCAAACCCTTTGGCCTTGAGGGCCACGGCTCATTGGACCTATGACCCCCTCGCCGAGAATGAGGGAGTCACAACGCGATTCTTGTGGGCCGTCTGTGGAGCTCGGGACTCCAGTCACCGCCTGGAGCTCCGATCCAGATGCCATCAGAAAGCGCTGACTAGGGGCTTTAGTGGGGCTGACGGGATTTGAACCCGTGACCCCCTCGTTGCGAAAGATGTAGTCAAAACCCTCTGAACAGGAGAAACGATGCCTCTTCGCTGGCTTGTGGGGCGGCTGTGGGACAACCCACGTGAGACAGGGTGAGTCGTAGCGAGAAGACGCTCTCGTGCTGACACCTAGTCGCCGAGAGAATCGATCAGGTGGCTGACCTCATAGCCTGTCTCGTGGGTCACACAACTGCAACCGGGCCTCCTCCTCGGTAGCGTCGGCTAGGAAAACGAAACGCTCGCTGACTCGTTTCAGCCAGGTCTCGATGTCTGGCGTGCCACTCAATAAGCCGATGGCTTCAGGCGGAAACTCAGCTGGCAAACGAGCGAGGAGATCACGCTCGGCATCGAAGGGACCACCTGCTATTCCTTCCTCGACGACGTCGACGTACACCTTGAGGTAGGTGAGTCGACGGATCAGAGCTTCATCGAACGCTCCTTGCTGAGTGAACCACCACAGGTCGTACAGGTCTCTTAGGAGAGCGCGTCGACGATAGGCAGCGAGCTTCTCCGCGATCGTCTCGTCGAGAGTCACCACCGGAAGCGCGACAGGCGTGAACTCGTAGCCAGCATGAACCGGAAACTCGACCGGATCCAATAGCTCCGGCGGCTGCCATGGCGGCCGGGGGACTACCTCTACGCGGGCATCGATCTCGGGATTCCCTAGCGGAGTTTGGACCTGGAGGTTGGCTCTCCTTTGTGGCGTGACCACGTCGACTTCGAATCTGGCATCGTGGAACTCGGCCGCATCGAGTACGCCGAAGACAACCTCTCCGAGCTCGGGATCGACGGCGGCGAAGTCGAGGTCGGTGGAGAACCGACCGAGGTTCCCTGCCCGGTACTTTCGTAGGGCAGTGCCACCCTTGAACGTCAGACCAAGATCGAAGAGGCCCTCATCGTGGAGCACCTTGAGGGCGTAGTCCTGAGCGACAGCCAAGAGTGCTGGGTCTCGGCCGCCGCTCCGACCTTGGTAGTGCCTGGCCAGATAACCCTCAGTGATCACAGCCGCCCAACGCCTCTCCCCGACGACTTGGAAACGAGCAGCGAATCCATGACCTGCCATTTGCTGCTGTAGTGACCCGGGCGATCGCGGGCACCAAGGTAGAAAGGACCGGAGCCCGCGGGAGCGGCACTGCGGATTCGGTCTGCCAGATCATGGTTGGCGGCCCATTCCAGTAGATATCCGGTACGCATCCACGCCGCCCTCGACCGATGAGCCAGTTCGGACACGATCGCCTCGGGGTCGGCGTGCCGTGCGGCGCCAACGAACCAGGAGTCCAGGTTTGGCCAGTCACCAAAACTGGTCGGCCGGGCTCCAATGAGAACAACCAGTGACTCGAGGCTCCACACGGGAAGATTCCGGATTCTGACAGTATCGAGTACCGGTTGGATTCTCGTCACCCGGAAACCCCGCAATGAGTGCGGAACGCTCTCGGACTTCGGGATCGACAACACGTGTCGATCGGGACTCCGGTCACTGAGATTGTGCAGCCATACGGCCGACTCGTAGGCGACAGCTGCTGGGAAGTCCCGGCGTCTAGCCAGCCTCGCGCGAAGCTCGATGAAGGGGTCGCCCGAGCCGAACGGCCCAGCTCGCGACCCGGGAGCGAACTCCCAGGCCCCTCGGGTACGGAGCGGCAGCAGCCAGCCGTGACGTTGCAGCCGTTCGGCCACCACCTCGACTGGCAGCTTCACGCCAACCCGATCCACAAACCCAGCGAGCATCTGCCGCGTAACAATCTGCGGATTCTCAAGTTCCAACTCAGAGAGAACAAGAGCCACGCTTGAGGGTGCACTTCGAGATGTCATTGTCGTTTTATGTCGCTATACGCAGCATTATACGACGAGCGACACACAATGACAATGGCAATGACACCGCGCCTGCACGTCTACTCAAACGCCAATCCCGGATGACGGCATCTTGCTCATCCAGTCACAGCCACGCACTCTTTCTGCTTCTGAGGGAGCATTCGAGCCATAGTTTCCCTGGCAATAGCGTCAGGAGGACTCACGGTGGCGGCAACCTTGAGAGGACCCCGAAGGCCTCGACAGCCCTTCAGAACTGGGTTGGCGGTGGAGGTCTGATGATGGTCTTGTCGTGTCCACGGGCAGCAACGCGTTCGACCTTGCCCTCCTCGTAGAGCTCTGTGATCGCCTTCGCCAACCCCGGCGGTAAACCGGCTCTACGCGATGAATCGTGGTTGGCGGCCTCGTATTCGTGCGGTGGGTTGAGTATGCCATTTGATGCCGTGTCGTCCGAGTAGGCGCCTCCGGTAGTTGTTGTGGTTGGTGAATCCGTGGGAGTTGCGGCGGATCTTCTCAGCGAGCATGTGGGTGTTCTCGACTCGGCCGTTGGAGGCGCCTCTGGTCCGGTGGTAGGCGAAGACCTGTTCGGCCCAGCGGCTGATGGTTCGGCCGAGGCGGGCCAGTTCGGGAATGTCGGCGTCGGCGCAGAAGGTGTAGAAGGTGATCATCCTGCGGCGGGCGTGAGCTTCGTCTTGGGCCTGATACACCTCCCGCAGCAGCTCTTTGGCCACCCAGGCGGCGGAGACTTCTCCGTCGGGGTCGCCGACGTCGAGCAGGCAGCGCATCCATTCGAATCGGTCTTCGCTGAGACGTTCGTATCCGGTAGGAGCGCCCGGCGGATCCGATACAGCGGGTCGGTCTTGCGGCCCCGGTGGCCGAGGGTGGCCTGTTGGACCCGGCGGCGGACAGCGTCGATGCACCGGTTGGACAGCCGTATCGCATGGAAATGGTCGACGACCAGGGAGGCGTTGGGAAGATGATCCTCCAACGCTCGCCGGTAGCCGGCGGCCGGGTCCAA
>JBHHWH010000113.1:0-5853 GCA_046756405.1 Acidimicrobiia bacterium
GGCCATCACCTCGGCCACGTTCCTGATCATGTCGAACATCCCAATCAGGTTGACGCCGATGGTGAAGCGAAACAGCTCCAGGTCGTGGAGGGTCCCATCCCGGGACACCACCCGCTGCGCGGGGGCGACCCCCGCCGCGTTGACCAGGATGTGTATGGCTCCGAAGGTTTCTCGGGCGCCGGCAACAGCTGCTGCCACCGAGTCGGAGTCGCTCACGTCGCAGGCCAGAAACCGCGCCTTATCCCCCAGCTCCGCGGTGGCCAGCTTGCCCTTATCCTCGTTGATGTCCAGCATCACCACCGATGCTCCACCGTCGATCAGCCGGCGTGCGGCGCCGAAGCCGAGCCCGGAGACCCCTCCGGTGATGACCCCAACTCGATCCTTGATCTGCAATCCATACCTCCGTCGCTTAGGCAGCGACGCTACCAGCGCCCAGAGCCCCCTACCCTTCCGCCCGTGAGCGCGCCTCCCCTGGTCTGGACCCACCAACGGCGAACCCTGGTGGGCCGCGGCGCGCTGCACCGCTTCGACCCTGGTACCGGGCCCGGCCGCTACCACAGGGCTCTTCTCACCCTCCGCGACTCGGGAAGCAAGCTCGCCTTCGCTTCGTTCACCTTCGACCCCAAGGCGCCCGGTTCGGTGATGTTGATCCCCGAAGAGGTGGACTCAGACCTGCCGCCGCCGCAGTCAGCGCCCACACCCGCCAAGGGTCGCATCGTCTCCGACGGAGTTACGGCTTGGAGAGCGGCCCTGGCCCGCGCCCTGACGGCGGTTGAGGTGGGCCGGGTGGAAAAGGTCGTCCTGGCCCGCCAGGTGGATGCCTCCTTCGCCACCCCACCCGACCTGGAGCGGGTGATCCGGATCCTGCGCTCCCGCCAACCGGGCTGTTACACATTCGCTGTGGACGGGTTGGTGGGCTCGTCCCCCGAGCTGCTGCTGTCCCTGGACAACGGTCGGGTGTCTTCGCTGTCCCTGGCGGGAACTGTCGCCGCGGACGGAGGGTCCCTGGGTTCGGCGAAAATCGAGCGAGAGCACCGGTTCGCCGCCGAGAGTGTGGAGAGGGGCCTCGGATCGCTAGTCACCGACCTGTCCCAAAGGCAGGAGATCGTCGAGGTCTCCGGGCTGCGACACCGCGCTACTCGGTTCGCTGGATCGGCGACCGAGGACGTGACCTTCGCCGATCTCCTCGCTTCCCTCCACCCCACGGCTGCCGTCGCCGGCACCCCCCGCCGGTCGTCGCTGAAGCTGATAAGGGCCATCGAGGACCGGTCCCGGGATCGCTACGCGGGACCGGTGGGATGGTTCGATGTCCGGGGTGCCGGTGAATTCGCCATCGCCCTTCGCTGCGGATTGGTGGAGGGAGATCGAGCCATCCTCTACGCCGGAGGAGGCATCGTGGCGGGCTCCGACCCCGAAGAGGAGTTTGCCGAGACGGAGCTGAAGCTGCGCCCGATGCTGGAAGCGCTAGGTCTCGACTGAATCCGCTACGGCCGCTCCCAGCTCATCGAGGGCCCGCCGGGTCTCGCGGTCTACGTCTCGGTCGATGGGGACCCTGACCAGCCACCGCCCCCCGCCCTGTAGGCCTTCCTCAACGGCTGGTGCTACGTCGGCTGTCTTATCCACTTCGGCAAAGCCCAGCCTGTGGAACCGGGCTAGCTCAGAGAACCGGCGATGGTGGGGAGTGAAGAAGAGGCGCTCGTACTCGGGCGCATGCCGCGCCTGGGGGAGATCGTCGAAGAGACCGCCGCCTCCGTTGTCCAGGACCACAATCACGAGCCCCTCGTCTCCCTCGGAAAGGAATCCGTTGCAGTCGTGCAGCAGCGACAGGTCTCCGGCGAGGGCAACGGTGGGTCTACCCAGGGAGGCAACCCCGATGCCGGTGGAGACGAACCCGTCGATACCGGAGGCGCCCCGGTTCGCCACCACAAAGCCCGCCCGTTGCAGATGGGCGTCGACTTCCCGGATGGGAAGCGATGATGCAGCGACCAGATACTCCCAGGAGACGCCGTTCAGCGCTCGGGCCACCGAGGCACCGGTGGGAACAGCGACGCTTCGGAAGTAGCCCTCAACGCTGGCGGCGAGAGCGGCCTCGGCGTCCTCCCAGGCAGCGGCCCAGCCCGGATCCGCGGCAACCTTTTTCGCCAGGGCCTCCAGCGTGGCGACGGGATCGGCGTGAAGACGGTGGGCGGCGTCCCGCTTCGGATCGATGTTGCGGCCCCAGTAGTCGATGCGGATCCGGATCGAGGCGGCGGAAACGAGAGCGTCGAGGCGGGGGCTGGGTCCCAGCGGCCCGATGGCGATGATCAGCTCGGGGCGGAGGGAGTCGGGCACCCCGCCCGCCAAGAGATGGTGGTAGCCGCTGACCACCGCTGCACCTCGCAGCCCGGAGAGGGCGGTGGCCAGCACCGGAAACCCCAGGGCGGCCGCGGCCGCGAGGAGCCTCTTTCGGTCGTAGCGGCCGTCGCCGGCTATCACCACTCCTCGCTTCTCTCCCGCTACGTCCACCTCCGCGACCGGAGGTCCGGGGATGGGAGAGTCCCCCCAGCGGGCGCCCCCCTCCCGACCTTCGGTAGCGTGGGGATAGGGCTCACCAAGGGTGCGACCGTCGTCCACCACGGGAACCGTGGGTTCCCGGAAGGCCAGATTGAGCTGGACAGGGCCTGGCTTATCCCCGAGACCCAGCGCCCTGGCGAGAGCCGCAGAGACCTGCGACCGCCAAAAGTCGTTGCGGTCTGTGGTGTCGGGCGCGGGGAACTCAACGAAGTGACGCACCTTGTTCCCATAGAGCCGAGTCTGGTCGATGGTCTGGTTGGCGCCGACCCCTCGCAGCTCGTCAGGACGGTCCGCCGACAGCACCACCAGGGGGACCAGGGACATGTCGGCTTCGACTACGGCGGGGAAGAAGTTGGCCGGTGCCGTACCCGAAGTGGACACCACCGCGGCGGGTCGCCCCGACGCCTTGGCTCGTCCCAGGGCACAGAACGCTGCGGAACGCTCGTCGAGGACTACCCGCTCTGTGATGGCGGGATGCTCTGCCGCGGCTATGGCAAGGGCCGCCGACCGGGAGCCCGGGGAGATGGTGATGAAATCGACTCCCCATCGCGCCATCTCATCGATGACCGCGCGGGCCATGGCGGTGGACGGGTTGGGATGGCTCACATCAGCACCTCGGCGGCAGCGCGCAGACGCCGGAGGAGCTCGGCAGCACGGTCCCGCTGGGGTCGCCACCGGGCCAGCAGTTCAGGATCAGGCTCGGGACGGCGAACCTCCACTTTCCCGGCGACCGGGGTCAGGGGAGCGGCGGTGGGGTCTCCCTCGAGGAGTGAGACGGTGCCGAGCCCACAGGCGTAGGGAAGGTCGGCGAGGAGCGATGCCGCCAGGAGCCCAGCGTACATACCCACCGAGGTTTCCAGGGCCGAAGAGATCACCACCGGAACGGAGCTCCTCTGCGCCAGATCGAGGACCCGGCCCACCCCTCCCATGGGTTGGACCTTGAGCACTAGGAGGTCGGCGGCGGCCATCTCCACCACTCGTAGGGGATGGGGGCTCTGTCGAACCAGCTCGTCGGCGGCCAGGAGGACCTCCACCCGCCGGCGCAGCTCGATCATCTCTTCAATAGTGGCCACAGGCTGCTCCACGTACTCCAGGCCGAACCTGGTGAGCCTTTCGAGGCGGCGGGTGGCGGTCTCAAGATCCCATGCGGCGTTGACGTCGATACGTATCTTTCCTTCCGGTCCGAGGGCATCGCGTACCGCTTCGAGACGCGCTTCGTCCTCCTCCTCGGTAGAGCCGGGGTCGGCCACCTTGACCTTGGCGATGGCAGCTCCAGACTCCTGGACCAGCGAGGCGGCGGTCTCTGGGTCGACCGCGGGAACGGTCGCGTTGACTGGGATCTCTCTTCGTTCCGGCGCCGGAAGCTTCCCGCAGGCGAGCTCCAAGGCGGCGGCGAGCCAGCGAGCAGAAACACTGGGCGGGTAGTCGGGAAATGGAGAGAACTCACCCCAGCCCATCGGCCCGTGGATCAGGATGGCTTCCCGGTGGTCGACACGACGGAACTGGTAGCGCATCGGGATCCGCACCGGGTACAGCTCGAGGGCTTCCAGGCTGGTCAATTCCGCTGCACCTCGCGTATGTAGGTGATCAAAGCGTCCACCTGACCCTCGTCGAGAACAGCTCGAAACGAAGGCATCCGGCCCCGACCATTGGTGATGGCGAAGCGGAGGAACTCGTCGGGCTGGCTGGCGGAGTTGGACCCCGGCCCCAGGGGAGGACCTATGACCCCCTCCAGGTTGGCGCCGTGGCAGTTGGCGCAAAGCTGGACGTAGATCTGCTGGCCCGTATCTTCGGCGGCGGGGCGGGACACCGAACAGGCTGATACGACCATCAGTAGCACGCCGAACAGGGCTCTGGGATCAGGGTTCCTGGATGCGACGAGCCACCTCCCGCACCTTCTGCGACTCATCCCGGGGGACGACCAGCACCGCATCGGGAGTCTCCACCACCACGACGTCCTCGACGCCTGCGATGGCGACCTTCCTCGATGTGGCCAGCACCAGAGATCCGGCTACATCCACCAGCACAGTGTCCCCTCGGATGGCGTTTCCCTTCGGGTCCTTGTCGGAGACCTCCCAGAGGGCCTGGTACGAGCCGACGTCGTCCCATCCGACATCCAGAGGAACCATGAGCCCGCGATCGGTCTTCTCCATGATGGCGATGTCGAAGGGCATCGCGGAAGCAGCGAGAAAGTCGGGCCCCAGCTGCAACAGAGCACCTTCGACGGGCCCCAGGGCACGTTGGACCGGACCAAGAATCTCTGGACAATGACGCCCAGCCTCTGCCAGCAGGGTGCCGGCCGTCACCACGAACATCCCCGAGTTCCAAAAGTGCCGACCGTCGGTGACCATCCGCTCCGCCTCGACAGCCTCCGGCTTCTCCTTGAAGGACGCCACCCGGAAGGCATCTCCCTCGGACTCCCCCACTTCGATGTAGCCGTAACCGGTCTCCGGCCTGGTGGGCGGGATCCCGAAGGTGACGATCGCTTCCGACTGAGCATGGTCCGCCGCCGTGTCCACGGCGGCCGCGAATCCCTCCGTGTTCCGGATCAGATGATCGGAGGGAAGGAGGACCAGTACCTCGTCCCTATCAGCCATCAATGCTGCCGCCAGGGCGGCGGCAGCGGTGTTTCGGCCTTCGGGCTCGGCTATCACTAGTGATGGATTCACGCCGGCCTCTTCGGCGCCGCGGCGCACCAGGTCCAGATGAGCCACCCCCGTAACTACTACAGGGGGATTGACCCCAGGACGGCCTGACATCCTGGTCAGGGTTCGTACGAACAGGGAAGGACCAGGCAGGAGTGGAGCGAATTGCTTCGGCATCTCAGGGCGCGACAGCGGCCACAGCCGAGTGCCGGCACCTCCGGACAGGATCACGGGTCGAATCACAGGCCGAGGGTAACGGGGGAGAGAAGAGGGGTCAGTCTTCAGTGCTGATCGATACGTAGCCGCACTCGACGCAGATCTTGCGCACGATTCCCATGCCTCCAGGAGCCTCGGCAAACACGTGGGCATGGTTGCGGCTGCTCCGGGTAAAGGCCGCCCGCACCGCGCCCATGAGCCCGGTCTTGGCCGGCGCGGCACCCGCGATCGCCGTCTCGGGCCCTGACTCGCCGTCGACGGCGGGCACCTCGGCGTCCTCGAGATCCTTGAGATCCACCACCACCTCCCTGGGCCCGTCGGCGAGGGTAGCCAAAGGGATCTCCACGGGCTCCGGCTCGGCGGCCACAGGCTCAGGCTCGGCGGCGGTCAGGTCCGGCTCGGGTTCGGGCTCAGGCTCAGGTTCGGCGGCCACAGGCTC
>JBHHWH010000114.1:0-5766 GCA_046756405.1 Acidimicrobiia bacterium
GCTGAGCCACTACTCCGCGTCCACCGCCGACGTGGAGTACAACTTCCCCTGGGGTTGGGATGAGCTGGAGGGGATCGCCAACCGCACCGACTTCGACTTGCGCCAACACACCGAAAACTCCGGAGTGGACCTGCGTTACTTCGACCAGGAGACCGGGGAGCGTTTCTTCCCCTACGTCATAGAGCCGGCGGCGGGATCCACCCGGACCACCTTCGCCTTCCTCATCGACGCCTACCACGAGGAGGAGGTCCGCGGTGAGACCCGGGTGGTGCTGAAGTTGGACCACCGGCTCGCCCCTTACAAGGTGGCGGTTCTTCCCCTCTCCAAAAAGGCGGAGCTGATCGAGCCGGCCTCCAAGCTCGCCGCCGAGTTGAGGGAGCACTGGATGATCGAACTGGACGTCACCCAATCCATCGGCCGCCGCTACCGTCGTCAGGACGAGATCGGCACCCCCTACTGCGTCACCGTGGACTTCGACTCCCTGGAGGACCATGCGGCCACGGTCCGAGACCGGGACACCATGGAACAGGACCGGGTCTCGCTGGATCGCATGGTCGAGTACCTGACCGACAAGCTCACCTGAGCCTTACGGTCCTCTGACTTTGGGGTCGGAGAGTGGGGGCGCCTTGAGAAGATTCGTACTCCGCTTGGTAGTCGCCGTCCTCGTCTTGGTCGCGGCGGTGGGTGGCTGGCTGTGGGTGGCAGCCGGCTCCGGTGAACCGTCGGGTCCTTTGCCCGGCCCGGTGCCCGACGTCGCTTCTCCGGGGTCGATGGTCTTCGTCATCGACCAGTCCCGGAGCCTCGCCTCCTTCGAGATCCAGGAGGAGCTGAGGGGCGCTCCCAACATCGTGGTAGGGGAGACGGATCAGATCTCCGGCCGGGTGATCTTCGATCCGGCGGATCTGACCACAGCGACCCTCTCGGACATCGTTGTGAACGCCCGCACCTTCCGCACTGACTCGGCCCGGCGGGACCGGGCGATGAGGGGCCCGGTCATCCTCGATTCCGCCAGCGACGAACACGAGTTCATCACCTTCGTCCCGGTGTCCGTCGACAGTCTGGAAGGGGGTGCGATCCTTGGGGAGACCTATGAGTTCACCGTCGCCGGGGACCTGACCATCAAGGGCACCACCCGACCAGTGACCTTCGACGTGGTCGCACAGTTGTCGGACGAAACCACTCTGGAGGGTTCGGCCACAGCCCGAGTACGTCGCTCCGACTTCGGAATCGGTATCCCCACCGTCCCAGGAGTGGCCAACGTAGTCGACGAGCTGATCCTCTACTTCGACTTCGTCGCCGTCTCCGGGTGAGAGCGGCCCCATCGTCCGTAAGATCGGTGCTGATGGCAGACCGAGCAGACATCGACCGCGTCCGTGAGGCCACCGATCTGGTGGACCTGGTGTCCGAGGTGACCAAGGTGAAACGGTCGGGTCGCAGCTACATGGCGGTCTGCCCCTTCCATGAGGAGAAGACACCTTCCATGTCCGTGGACCGCGCCCGCGGTCTCTACCACTGCTTCGGCTGCGGGAAGGGAGGCGACGTGTTCACCTTCGTCCAGGAGACCCAGGGTGTGGACTTCGCCGAGGCGCTGGAGATCCTGGCCAGAAAAGCAGGGATCACCCTGGTACGCGATCCCGACGAGGCTCAGAAGCGGGGGAGACGCCAGGTAGCCGTTGAGGCTCTACGCCGGGCCATTGACGTTTACCACACCCGACTCAAGAAGGCACCGGAAGCAGGTCCGGTGCGGGCGTACCTGCGCAGCCGCGGATACGACGCCAGCACCATCGAGGAGTGGCGTCTCGGCTTCGCTGGAGTGCAGTGGGACACGCTGGTACGTGCCCTCAAAGCAGAGGGGATCTCCGACAAGGCGATGATCGACGCCGGTCTGGCTCGGCGGGGACGCCAGGGGCTCTACGACGTGTTCCGGGGGAGGCTGCTCTTCCCCATCCACGACGTGCGGGGAGACCCGGTCGGGTTCGGTGGACGCCGGGTGGAGGGTGTCGAGAGGTCCGCCACCAACAACCCAGACGCCAAGTATGTCAACTCGGCGGATTCCATCGTCTACCACAAGGCCAACGTCCTCTACGCGTTGGACCGGGCCCGCCAGGCCATCGCCGCCGACGGTCAGGCTGTGATCGTCGAGGGGTACACCGACGTGATTGCCATGCATCGGGCGGGGGTGAAGACCGCGGTGGCGACCTGCGGCACCGCCCTCGGGGACAGCCACTTCGACCTCCTGCGTCGCTTCACCGACCTGGTGGTACTTGCCTTCGACTCCGACGAAGCGGGGGCGAAGGCGGCTCTTCGCAGCGACGAACTGGAGTCGCCCTTCCGCCTCGATCTCGACCTACGGGTGGCGGTGATGCCCGACGGCTTGGACCCGGCCGACCTATTCCAGCTCGGTCGGGTCGAGGAGCTGGTGGCGGCGGTGAAACGGGCCCGCCCTTTGCTCGAGCATCGCATCGAGCACGAGGTGAGCCGCTTCGACCTCCAGGCACCGGGGGACCGGGCCCGGGCCCTCCACGCCGCCGCCGACCAAGTGCGTCGGGTGAGAGACCCCATCGCCCGCAAGGAGTATGCCCGTTATGTGGCCCGGCTGATTGGTGTCGACCTGTCCACCGTGGAGGAGGCTCTACGCGTCGGAGGACGCCGCAGCGCGCCACCACAGCAACGGGACCAGACGCCCCTCGACCGGGCCGAGACCGAGCTGTTGCGGGTGGCCCTCACCAACCCTCAGGGGTTGGATCTGGTGGCCTCGGACTTCACCGACGACCGGCTACGGGCCGCCTTCGAGGCGGTGTCCGGAGAGCTGGCCGCCACCACCCCGGGCAACCCGGTGGACGTCTCCAACGTCTCCGATCCCACGGCGGCGGACCTGCTTCGGTCCCTGGTCATGGACACCCGTCCCCTGCCGGGGTGGCCAGAGATGGAGGCCAGGGTCAGGGAGCGTCGCCTGGAACGGGAGATCGACGAGCTGGAGGATCGCCTGGCCCGACTCGAACCTGGCAGCGAGCCCCATTCCATAGCCCTGCGGCGGTTGGTAGCTTTGCAGCAAGAGCGGAAGGCGCTGGGAGCGCGATGACCGAAGATCTGAAGCGGGTCACCAATGCCTTGATCAAGCGGGGGAACCACCGCGGGTTCCTCACCATGGCCGAGGTGCAGCAGGAGCTGGAGGACATCGAGGCTCCGGGCGAGGCCTTCGAACATGTCGCCGAGGAGCTCCGCCAAAAGGGGATCAAGCTTCAGGAGGAGGGTCCCGCCGTTGTCGAGGAGCTGATCGAACCCGGCCACGGTTCGGTGTCCGACCCGGTGCGTCTCTACCTGAACGAGATCGGCCGCTATCCGCTGCTCACCGCCCAACAGGAGGTGGAGCTGGCCATGCAGATGGAAGCGGGCCGGAAGGCCCTGGAGCGCCTGCAGAGCGACGAGGAGCTGTCCGACGAAGACCGGGCCCTGCTCCAGCACGAAGTGGAGATAGGCGAGGAGGCCCACAAGCAGCTCGTGCAATCCAACCTCCGGCTTGTGGTTGCCATCGCCCGCCGTTATGTGGGTCGAGGGATGCCGCTGCTCGACCTGATTCAGGAGGGCAACGTGGGTCTGATGAGGGCGGTGGAACGATTCGACTACCGGCGCGGGTTCAAGTTCTCTACCTACGCCACCTGGTGGATCCGCCAGGCCATCTCCCGGGCCATCGCCGACCAGGGACGGACCATCCGCATGCCGATCCATGTCCTCGACGCGGTCAACAAGCTGACCCGAACCCAGCGGGAGATGACCCAGATCATGGGCCGGGCGCCGACCCTCGAGGAGCTGGCCGAAGAGCTGGACATGGAAGTGTCGAAGGTGGCCGAGCTGCGGCGTATCGCCCAGGACACGGTCTCGTTGGAGACGCCGGTAGGCGAAGACGAGGACGGGACCCTCGGTGACCTGGTCGAAGACGTCGACTCCGAAAAACCAGCCGACGCCGCCACCTTCGCCTCTCTTCAGGATCAGCTGGCCGCGGCGCTGGAAGGGCTCAACGAGCGGGAGCGACAGGTGCTAATCATGCGCTTCGGTCTGGCTGACGGTCGTATGCGGACCCTGGAGGAGGTGGGGGCGCACTTCAACGTGACTCGGGAGAGGATCCGGCAATTAGAGACAAAGGCCCTGGCCAAGCTTCGTCATCCCGACAAGTCCGGAAAGCTGGAGGGCTTCCTGGAAGGGCCCTAACCGGGCCTCTCCAGCACCCAGGGGGCGAGCCTCAGATCCCGGGTGAAGGCCCGTGCAGCGATAGCGGTGGCGATGACCGTGGTGGCGACCCCCACCGAGCCCAATACCAGGTAAGCGATGATGAGCTGGACCAGCACCGCGCTTAAGGGGTCGGCGCCGGCTAGGAGCATGCCGGTCATGGCTCCGGGAAGGGCGATCATGCCGATCACTTTGGTGCGTTCGATCTGAGGGATGAGGGCCTGGCGGACTGCTACCGCGGTGACCTGGCGGGCAGCTCCCCGTCGATCGAAACCGAGGGCGAGAAGCGCCTCCACCCGGCCCCGGTGTTCTCCGAACTCGGTGGTGATCATGGTGGCAGCCTGGACGGTGGCGGGCATGGTGTTGCCGAGGGTGATCCCCGCCAGCACCACCAGGGTTACCGGCTGAAGGTCGAACGTGTCCAAACCGAAGAGGAGCCCCAGGGTGACCACCAGGCCACCCCCTAGAGAAACCAAGGCGAAGCCCCTCAAGCCGGGTATGTCCTGGACGCGGTAGCGCACCACCTCGGCGGAGACCAGGGCCATGCCCACGATCCAGATCCACGCCCAGGTCATGGCCTGGTCCGACTCGAAGATGAGGTTGAAGACCAGCCCCACCGCTAGGAGTTGGGTTGCGGCCCGGGCAGACGCCCAGAGAAGAGTGCGTTCTATGCCTAGGCGTCTCCACAGCGAGATCCCGACTACTACTGCCACCAGCGACAGTGAGGCGACCGCTTCGAACCAGCCGATATCAGTGTGCATCTGAAGTTCCTCAGGGCAGATAGTGGCACGCTGTCAGGGCAGAGTCGGAGTATTGGGGGCCTGTTGGTAATCTGTCGGTCGCCAGCCGGCACTATTCCGCGGTAGCTCAATTGGCAGAGCAGTGGACTGTTAATCCATTGGTTGTAGGTTCGAGTCCTACCCGCGGAGCAAGCTCCTGACCACGGTGATCGCCGGAATGCCCTTATGCGACAAGGGGAAACGGGCGACCGAGCGTTTGTCATTGTTTCGCGCGAGTTCGGGCTCTTTCGGGGTTGTTGCTCACCCTCCCGTGGCCCAAACGTGGCCCAAGATTGCCGGTTGGACGAGCTATGAACCATCCCGGGTTTGATGCACACTTTGATGATTGGAAAGGTGGCATTTATGCCTAGGAAGTATGACGAGGAGACTGCCCTCGACGTCCTCGGACAGGCCATCAGTCGAGACTGGATCGACTAGCCCGCTATCACCCGCAGAAGACAGCTCGACCCACACCGACCGAGACAGCTCATCCAAGACGGTCCGGGCGACGACACCGAAGTTGACGAACGGGTTCGACAGATCCTCAAGTCAGCCGAACGGAGACGAGCACGAACACGAGAAGCAGAGCGGACACACTCCGTCGATCACAGCTTGTAGACAAGAACTCGCGACTTCGCGAATTCGTGGGGAGGGCTTGTGATCGGAGCACCCTGAATCGTCCACGTCGGCTGAGCTAGGAGAATGGGGGAAAACCCCTATAGACAGGGGGGAGTTCGTGTTGGCAGGATCAGGTTGTGCG
>JBHHWH010000115.1:0-5649 GCA_046756405.1 Acidimicrobiia bacterium
ACATTCGCCGCACTCAGATCCAGCCCTTCGTAAAGGCCGAAGGCGGCGGCGATGGTGATGATCACGTCGAAGTCCACCGCGGTGCGGGCTTCGCCGGGGGTGACGATCCGTGTCGCCACCAGTGCGGCTGCGCCCAATAGGGCGGCGGTGACCAGGGGTACCAGCCCCGAGGCGGCGGCCGCCACCATCCCGGCCACTACCAGTCCGGTCCACCCCGCCTTCCGCCCTGCCACCGGAGGTGGGGCGTCGAGACGGGCGATGAGAGCAAAGTCGCCCCGCTCCCGCCATCGTTCTCCCCAGCCGTGGTCGGCGACGACCAACAGGGTGTCTCCCGGGCGCAGCACCACGTCTCCCAGCTTGGCGTCGATCCGCTGCCCGGCCCGGTGGATGGCCGTCACCACCGCTTGATACCGGTTGCGGAACCCTGCCCCACGGAGGGTCTTCCCGGTGAGGGGCGAGGAGATTCCCACCACCGCCTCGTAGTGGGCCACCGCCGGAGCTTCGAGGCGGCTCATGTGTCCGCTCTCGGTGGAGGCCAGCCCCGGCATGGCCGCCAGGTCGACGATGTCGCTCACCCTCCCCACGAAGCGGAGGACATCGCCGCGGTGGAGCACCGTCTCCGGGGTGACAGGAGTGATGAGTTCGCCGATGCGTTCGATCTGGGCGAGGAACACTCCGCGGAGGTGACGCAGCCCCGCCCCCCGGACCGTCTGGCCGTCGAGGGAGTCGAGGACGGTCATGGTGATGTTGAACCTCCGGTATTCGTCGCCCTCCACCGCGGAAGGCGTGCGACGGTCGGGGAGGAGCACCGGAGCCAGGGCCACGATCGCTGCCAGCCCCACTATCGCCACCGGCACGCCGATCCGGGAGATCTCGAAGAATCCCAGCGGAGCGAAACCGTCGGCCTCCAGCAGACCCGACACCACGATGTTGGTGGCAGTACCCATCAGGGTTACCACCCCTCCCAGGATGGCAGCGAAGGAGAGCGGCATCAGATACTTCGAAGGGGACAGGCCCCGGGCTTCGGCCCATCGTTCTATCTGTGGGATCAGCATCGCCACGATGGGGGTGTTGTTCAGGAACGCCGAGGTGGCGGTGGTGGGCACTGTGAGCCGGGCCAGCGATTGGCGGGTCCGGTCACCGTCACCGAGGACGGCTCTGACCACCGGCGCCAGCACCCCGGTCTTGGAGACTGCGGCGGCGACGATGTAGAGGGCGGCGATGGTGGCCGGTGCCGGGTTGGCGAAACCGGACAGGGCCTGGGCGGGGCTGATCACTTCGGCCACCAGCAGCAGCACTGTTCCCGAACCGACCGCCACCGCCGGAGGGGCCAGGTCCCGCACCAGGACGGCGACGATCCCCACCACCGCGGCGAGGGTCAGCCAGGCCTCCCAGCCCATCAGCGTCGCTTCGGGTTCCCCATCGGCGATGAAGTTACTGCCACCGGTGCCGGGATGCCGGTCTCAGCCCTCCCCGTTGACGTCGACGTAGCCGAGGCGTTCCAGCTCGAGGATGATCTCGTTGGCCGCCTCCTCGGGGCTCATGTCGGTGGTGTCGATGACCAGGTCGGCGTCGTCGGGCTCCTCATAGGGGTCGGAGATGCCGGTGAACTCCTTGATGATCCCCGCCCTGGCCTTGGCGTAGAGGCCCTTGCGGTCCCGCTGTTCACACACTTCCAGGGGGGTGTTCAGGTAGACGAGGATGTACCCCCCGTACTGGCCGATCAGCGCCTTGTTCTCCTTGCGCACCGAGTCGTAGGGGGCGATGGGAGCACAGATGGCGATACCCCGGTGTTTGGTGATCTCCGAGGCGACGAAACCGATACGGCGGATGTTGAGGTCCCGGTGCTCCTTGGAGAAGCCCAGTTCCGAGGAGAGGTGTCTCCTCACGATATCGCCGTCGAGGAGGGTGACGGGACGGCCTCCGATCTCGAGGAGCTTGACCAGCAGGGCATTGGCCAGGGTCGACTTGCCCGAGCCACTGAGCCCAGTGAAGAACACGGTGAAGCCCTGTTTGGACCGGGGCGGATGGGTGCGCCGCAGCTCGGCCACCACCTCCGGGTAGGTGAACCAGTCGGGTATCTCCCGGCCCGACGCGAGCCGCTCCCGTAGTTCGGTGCCGGAGATGGAGAGGGTGCGCATCCCCTCCGGCACCTCGTCGACCGGCATGTAGGCGTCGAGGTCTTCGACGTAGACCATCAGCTTGAAGGGCACCATCGCCACGCCTAGCTCGTCTTCGTGCTTCTTCAGCAGCTCCTGGGCGTCGTAGGGCCCGTAGAAGGGGTCGTCGTTGCTGTCGGAGCCCGGCCCGGCGTGGTCCCTGCCGACAATGAAGTGGGTGACACCGTGGTTCTTTCTGATGATGGCGTGCCACACCGCCTCCCTCGGTCCTCCCATCCGCATTGCCAGGGGCAGCAGCGCCAGCATGGCCGTCTGCCGGGGGTAGCGGTCGAGGACCGCCTGGTAGGCCCGCACCCGGGTGTAGTGGTCGACGTCGCCGGGTTTGGTCATGCCCACCACCGGATGGATCAGCAGGTTGGCGCCCACTTCGGCGGCGGCTCGGCGGGTCAGCTCCACATGGGCCCGGTGCATCGGGTTGCGGGTCTGGAAGGCCACCACCTTCCGCCATCCCATCCTGGCGAAACGTGCCCGCACTTCGGCGGGGGTGAGACGCAGACTGCGGAAGTCGTAGTGGACTGGCCGCTGGATGGCTTCGACGGTCCCTCCCACGTAGGTCGGGTGGGCAATGTTCAACAGGTAGTCGACGCCCGGGTGGGCTGGGTCGGTAGTACCGAAGACTCCGTTCGCTTCTTTCTCCCGGTCCGGTGTCCAGACGTCGGTGACGGTGAGGACCGCCAGCATGACTCCTTCGGTGTCACGAAGGGCTACCTGCTGGCCGACCTCGAGCCCTTCGGCGAACTCTTCGGTGACGTCGAGGGTGACCGGCATCGGCCACAGCGTCCCGTCGGCGAGACGCATCGTCTCCACCACCAAGTCGTAGTCGGCCTGGCCGAGGAATCCTCGCAGTGGGGAGAAGGCGCCGGTCATCAGCAGCTCCAGGTCGTAGAGCTGGCGGTCGGTGAGATCCCACGACGGCCAGTCCCGGGAGGCCTCCTTCAGCTCGGCGGCCCGGTCGTCTTCGACGATCAGGTCGACAAGTTCGCCGCCGTGGGGCTCTATGAGATGGTCGGGGTGGTCGGGCATGGTGGTTCGCTCTCCATTGGGGTGTTGAGATCTTGGGAGTCCACTAGAGACGGTCGGAGTGTATGAGGGCCGGCTTTCTTGGGCGAGTCATGGGCGTTTCAACGGCCGTGCCGCCTGTCGCCGGGTCGGGTACCGCCCCTGGACCGCGACTAGAACAGCAGCCCTCTGTCTCGGCTCGGCGGGGACACAGCCCGTTTGCGTTCCGGGCGGTTTTCTCTGGGATCCCTGCCTGCTTGCCGACACATTGCGGCTAGAACTCCACGAGGTACCGGGGTGTGAACGACTCGTCGAGAATGCGCACAGCGGCGATCCAATCGACTCGATAGCTTCGCAACTGTCCACGATCGTTCACCACGTACAACAGGAGATTGCCGTCGCGGGTCCTCCTGAACGAGTACGGCTCCACAACTCGGAGACCCCACTGACCATCTCTAGCTTGGTAGTTGACCTCAACCTTGAGGCGGTTAGCTCCCGCGAACCTGATGAGTTCGAGCGGTGCTCCGCGTCGCCACGCCGCCATGGCCCGGGGAGGCGCCCACGTGGGATCTGTTCCGCTTGGTGTCCTTTCAAGTGGCACCACCGGCGCACCATTGAGCCAGTCGAAGGCGGAGTCGAGTTCCTGAAAGAAGCCAGAGAAGTCGGGGAGGTGGGGGAGTTGATAGCCGAGCATGTTCTCCCACTCCTGCTCCAGCTCCTCGCGAAACGGCGAACTTCGGATGGTGTCGGCGTCTGGTACGGGAATGCCGGCGTACGCACACTTCTCTTCCAGAATCGCTAGTACAGGGCTGGGATCCCCCAGAAGCTCGGGATGCCGGTGGACGTTGACCACATCGTAGAGGTCTCGAGGACGGCAACGTTCGGCCAGAGCCCGGATCTTCTCGGCGAGAAGCTCCGGCAGAGCGTAGGTCTGAACCGGACCGGTCAGACCGTCAGCGTCGCTGTACGGATGGAGAATCGATCGGCGGTCCGGCGTCGTGGCGAGTATCTCGTCACTGCTGAGCTTGATCTTGGGCAGCGTCGGAGGATTGCTCGGACCTCGGTATGCGATTCGCCCCTGGGTTGTCGGATTGCCACGTCGGTTACGCCGCCGGATGAATGACCGCTCGTTGACCACGATTTCCAGGCCGGTCCGGTCATAGAGTTCCTGACGTAACCTTTCGAAGATCGGACCCAGAGCCTCGGGCGTTTCCGGTCCGCCGTCGACGATCGTGAAATCAAGGTCCTCCGAGAGCCTGTACGTCTCGTAGAAGCACTTACGTAGACATGTGCCTCCCTTGAAGATCCAGGTCTCGTGGAGGTCGGCGTCAGCGGCGATTGCGGCCAGCATCCAACCAAGCACGTAGTCCTTTTCGATGACGTCTGCTCGAAGATTCCACTCACCTCGCAGAGCGAGGATTTCGGCGTGGGGAATCATGAGCTGCCATCAGCTCCGACGAATACGTTGGCCCTCAGTCCCCACTCTGAGATGCGCTGCCCTCGGTCGGGTGCATTTGGGTCGAGGAGTACGACGCCGCTAGAGAGTCGCTGTCTGCAAGCCTCGACGAGCGCTTCCTCTCCCAACTTGAGCCTTTCCGACAGGCACCCGAGTCGTTTGAACACGGCCCGATTGCAGATGCGATCCCCGTATTCGACCAACTGACGCCAGTCGAAGTCGCTGAGGTACGCCTCGAGTACCTCAGCGACGTGACGCACCCCTCCTCCGATACGCGGATGGTCGAGCATGTCGATGACCGTGCGGGCTTCATCCGCGAACCAGAGTCGACGTCCCTCCCGCCACTCGGGACGAAGACCCCATGTCATATGTGACTCGGGAACATGACCAACCAGGTATTCCTGGTCGAGGAGTGTTTGGATGGCTGACCGGACACGTGTGGATGTCTTGACCACGATCGTACGGAAGACCTGTTCGGTGAGACCCCAGTGGCTCGCCGCGGTCCAACCGGTGAAGTAGCAGGGAGACCAGACCGCGTCGGCGACGTCGATTGGCACAGGGATGTAGAGGCCTCGCCGAACACGGCGAAGCCAGCCCTGCTCTGCCCAGCGAGCTAGCTTCTTTGCTGCCGTCTGCCTATCGAGACCGAGCCTCTCAGCCGTGTCTTCGACGGTGAGGAGGCGATGTCCGCGGGCGGTGACGGCTGCCAGCTCTTCACGACTCGGACCGGAGATACCCGCCAGATTCATGGTGACAAGCCTAGTCCGCCTATTCCCATGAGGTGCGAACTGTTGGACTTTGGTTGTCATGTTGGTCCGATGTCGCCGATCAGCGTGACCAGGGTCCGTTCGCAAAGGATGGTGGCTTCCGTGTTGTACTCGCTCTGGTGGGCTCGTTTCATCAGAATCCGATGACCTGTTCACGAAGGTGCTCTGCTTGAGCTGTCCCTCGTCGTGGATCTTGCCTCAGGTCGTGGTAGAGACGGAAGGGGTTCGTCACCCAGACGCCATCGAC
>JBHHWH010000116.1:0-5643 GCA_046756405.1 Acidimicrobiia bacterium
GGTCTCCTCCGTCGATCCCAGGGGGTTCAGGTCGGTGCGGTCGGTGTGCAGCACCGTGGCCAGGTCGGCTCCGTCGTCCATTGTCACATCGGGGCTCATGTCGAGGACGGCGTGGATGTGGCGGTAGTAGGAGTCGCTGTCCTCACCGCGGATGGCGAAGACGGGGATTCCTTCGGCCACGAGAGCAGCGGCCACGTCGTCCTGGGTGGACAGCGGGTTGGAGGCACACAAGGCGACCTCGGCACCGCCGTCGCGGAGGGCGAGCATCAGGTTGGCGGTCTCCGCCGTCACGTGGAGACAGGCGGCGACGGTGCGGCCTTCCAGGGGACGTTCGTCGCCAAACCGCTCCCGGATAGTGGCCAGGACCGGCATCCGCCGTCCCGCCCACTCCACCCGGCGTGCCCCCTCCTCGGCGAGGTCGATGTTTGCGATGTCGTAGTTCATTTACGCGTCCTTGGCTAGGAGTTTCTTCAGCTTTTCGATGGTGGCCACCGGCACCGGATCAACCCCGGCAGCCTCAGCCAGCATCCACGACACCAGGTCACCCACCACGGTGAGGGAGATCAACCTGGCCAGGGTGGTGGAGCCGCTGGAATTCACCGTGCCCACCCAGTCAACCGCATCCTCGGTGAGAGAGCGAGTGTGGGCAAGTCGAGCGGTGATCCGGGGGTGGTCGCCGGTGTCGGTGAGGGCGACTATCCCCAGGGTCTTCCTGGTCAGCTCGGGCATCGTCTCCCACCCGGTTACCTCGTTGTGGTCGAGTTCGGGCAGCAGCGACCACCAGGCGGGCATCTTGGCGTTCTCGTTGATCTGGGTCTTCCACCTCTGGGCGACCGTGCCGCTCACCGGTCCTCCTCCGTAGATGATCGGGATGCGACCCTGGAGGGCGCCGGCGATCTGCTCCGCCTCCACCCAGCGGGGACTCCCCTCGGCCACCGCCTCGTCGGCCAGGTCGGCTGCCTCGGCCAGAGCGACACGCTGGTCGTCGACGGCATGAGCCGACTCCAGCAGCCGGACCACGGCACCCACCATGTAGCCGACCGCGGCCCGAGGCTGCATCCCCGCCGGTACCGGGACCGTCGGCCAGCCGTGTTCGGCGGACAGCCGGCCCAGCTCACCGCCGGTGGTGATGGTGGCCACGTCGAGGCCCGCCTCCCAGGCGGCTCTCACCATGGACAGGGTCTCTTCGGTGTTCCCCGAGTAGGAAGCCGCCACCACCAGGGGCCGGACCCGCTGCACCCACTCGGGCAGGGGGGCGTATCCCTTATGTACCGCTATCCGGGTGGTAGTGGTGCCTGCCACGGCCATGGCGTAGTCCCCGGCGATACCCGAGCCTCCCATTCCCGCGTAGAGGATTTCGCTGTGGCTGCCCAGGGACGGCGCAGCGACGTCGACGGCCCAGCGGAGCTGGTCGCCCTGGGTCTTGATCTGGGACAACATGTCGGTCATTCGGCCTCCTCGACCAGCATTACCGGCACCCCGTCCCGCACCGGGTAGCGCCGGCCGCATTCGGTGCAGATGAGCACCGACTCGGCGACGTTCTCTTCCAGGTCGGCGTGGTCCACGGGGCAGACGAGGATCTCGGCCAGGGTGGGGTCTAACAGGCTCACTTCTCCTCCAGTATGCGGCTAACCCGTTCCACTATCGCAGAGACTTCGGCTTCGGTGGGAGCCTCCACGTTGAGTCGGAGCAGGGGTTCGGTATTGGATGGACGCAGATTGAACCACGCCTCACCGAGGTCCACGGTGAGGCCGTCGAGGTGGTCGATCTCGTAGCCGGCCATGGCCTCCTCCACCCGATCCATGGCCGACGCCTGGTCGGCCACCCGGAAGTTGATCTCCCCGGAGCTGGCATACCGTTCCACGTCCCGGCGCAGCTCCGAGAGGCGTCGCCCGTCTTCTGTGAGAACCTGTAGCAGCACCAGCATCGCCAGCATCCCTGAGTCGGCGCGGTAGTTGTCGGCGAAGTAGTAGTGGCCACTGTGTTCCCCGCCGAAGATCGCGCCGGCCTCGGCCATGACCTGTTTGATGTAACTGTGACCGACCCGGGTTCGCACCGGCTCTCCCCCGGTCTCAAGTACCACTTCGGCGACGGAGCGGGAGGTGATCAGGTTGTGGACCACCTTTGCCCCGGGATGGCGGGCGAGCATGCTGCGGGCGATCAGAGCCGTCACCGTGCTACCGGATAGGGGCTGGGCCTGGTCGTCGAGGAAGAAGGCCCGGTCGGCGTCGCCGTCGAAGGCCACCCCCAGATCGAAGCTTCCGTTCTCCACCAAAGCGACCAGGTCGGCGAGGTTCTCCGGCACCAGAGGGTCGGCGGGATGGTTGGGGAACGTCCCGTCGGGTTCCAGGTAAAGACCCTCCAGGGTGGCAGCGATCCGCTCGAAGACTCGATGGATGGCCACTCCTGCCATCCCGTTGCCTCCATCCACGGCCACCCTCAGATCGCCGATGCTCTCCGCAGGGACCACCCGGAAGAGGTGGTCGACGTAGGCGGGCACCGGGTCGACGGTCTCCACCTTCCCCGTCGTCGACACCGCGGGGGCCTCTCCGGCTATCACCCGGGCCTTGATCTCGGCGAGGCCGGTCTCGGCGCCGATCGGGGCCGCCCCGGGACCGCACAGCTTCAGCCCGTTGTACTCCGGTGGGTTGTGGGAGGCGGTGATCGCCGCTCCCGGCACCTGGTGGGCGCCCGACCAGAAGTAGACGAGGTCGGTGGGTACTTCGCCCAGGTCGACCACGTCCGCCCCCGCCTCGGTGATCCCCTGAGCAAAGGCAGCGAAGAATCCCGGGGAGCTGATCCGGCAGTCCCTTCCCACGGCCACAGCGTCAGGAGAAAGAAGGTCCACCAGCGCCCAGCCCACCCGGCGGTACAGCTCCTCGTCCAGCTCGCCGGTGTCGGTGCGGCCGCGAAGGTCGTAGGCCTTGAAGACGGTGTCGGGGTTCATCGAGGGGTGGAGTGTAGGGAGGGTGGGGGTTCCTAGACTCGCCCCTCAGATGAACCCCATCCTGTCCATCGTCGTGCCGGTCTACAACGAGGCCAGCTACATCCCTGAGGCCCTCCCCAATTTGATAGCCGCGGCAGAACAGGCAGGGGTCGGCTACGAGATCCTCATCGTGGAAAACGGCTCTGTCGACGGCACCGCCGCGGTGGCCCGTCGTGTCGCCGGCGATGCCCCGGTGAGGGTGATGTCCCTCTCCGAGCCCGACTACGGCGCGGCCATGCGGCAGGGCTTTCTCCAAGCCGGAGGCGAATGGGTGGTCAACTTCGACATCGACTACTTCTCCGCCGACTTCCTCAAGGCGGTCCTCTCCCAGCCCGGAGAAGTCGACCTGGTTATCGGCTCCAAACGGGATCCCGCCTCCGCGGACCTGCGCCCGCCGATCCGCCGTCTCGCCACTCGGGTATTCAACCTCCTGTTGCGCACCATCCTCGACTCGGAGGTCTCTGACACTCACGGGATGAAGGGGTTCCGCCGCCGACTGGTGGCAGACCTGGCCCCAAGGGTCATCAGCACTCAGGATCTCTTCGACACCGAACTGGTGATCCGAGCCGAACGGGCGGGCTACTGCATCGTTGAAGTTCCGGTCACCGTCGAGGAGCTGCGCAGCGCCAAGTCGTCGCTCATCAAGCGGGCACCGCGCACCGTGTTAGGCCTGTTTCGGATCAGAAAAGCTCTTCGTTAACCCGGCGCCTGGAACGCCACAAATCGCGGGCACCGGCCCCGACGACAGCCAGGAACCCGATCAGGGTCATCCCCTTGCCCACGGTCTCCGCCCAGGTATCGCGGAACTCCAACACCACCTCGTTCTGGGTGGGTACCACCACCATCAGCGATGGTGTCGCCCGCCACGGCCCTTCGGCTCCGACGGCGGTCCAGTTGGGGAAGTAGGAGATCTTGATGATGTGGGGAAGCCCGACCGCCTCGGTGCGGAAGGAGAGACGGTGGTCCTCGAGGACTATGTCGGTGACGGCCCCGTCAGGAGCGGCGAGGGGGACGTCGGGCCGTTCGTCTATGGACTGGATCCGGGGCCATGGTTCGGGGCCGTCGGCGACGACGATCCGATCCAGGTCGTCGATGTCCTCATACCACTCCAGGGCCATGTCGTGGAACCCGGGGAGGGGCTCCCCGTCGAGACCGGTGGCGCTGGTGGAGCCGATGAAAGCGTCCAGCACGCTCCGTTCGGGAGCGTCGTAGACCGCGGGAAGATGGCGGACTACCTCCACCACCTCGGTATCGGGAAGCTTGAAGATCGCAAAGGGATCCGAATCCGCGATCTTCTCCAGCTCAGCTAGCCCCTCGGCCTTTTCCTTCGCCTCGGGGGTGAACGAGACGTAGTAGTCCACCCCGTAGACGCCCATGTGCTTGATGCCCCGCTCCATGTCGAAGCTGTGGTAATTCAGTCCGGGAATCGGGTTGGAGGACCGGAAAGACATCTCGGAATGGTTGATGAAATGGAAGGGCGTGGTGAGGGACGACTCGAAGTAGAGGCCTTCCATCGACGCCTGCTTGCCCTCCGTCCAGTAGGGGATGAGCATCGGCGCCATGGGTGTCCCGTACTTGTTGAGCCCGTTGCTGTTCTCCCACATGACCCGCCCCGGCGGAAGCTGGTCGAGCTCCACCATCAGCGCCTGGTATTCAGGGAACGACTCCTTGGCCTCGTAGCCCTCGTAGTTCCAGCGGGCCCAGCCGTCGATGAAGGTCACCCCAGCGGCGGCTCCCAATACGACAAGCGCCGTAGCCGAGCCGACCAGAAAGTTGCGCGTGTCCACCGAAGCGGGCAGTACGAAGGTCAAGGCTAAAGCAGCCAGCCCCAGCCCCGCCACCGGAACCCACGCCCATCCCGGAAAGTCGGTGGAGTCCACCACCAGGCCAACCGCCACCGCAGTGGCCACCAGGATCACCATCCGGAGCAGGTGGGTGGAGACCCGGGCCGGCAGCCGGCGTGACAGCCACACCACGCCCGCTCCCAGGCCCACCGCGGCGAAGAAAGCGATCCCGAAGTACCAGTAGGGAAGGAGGCGGCCGTTCCACAGCTTCCAGCGCTGCCCGTCAAAGGCGGAGGGGAACAGTTCCGGGAGCAGCGTGGGGAGGGGGAAGTAGACCAGAGGCAGGACCGTGGCTGCCAGGAGGGGCGCCGAACGAGAGCTTCGCCTCATCGCCCACACCGCCCCGACGAGGGCCACGGGAAGCAGGATCCAGATCTCGACGGGGAAGACTTCTTTGAGGTTGGTCAACGGGGTCCAGGCCATATCCGAGCTGAGCCCGATCCTGGCGATGAGCGGAACCGCCCAGAACCCGGCTATGGCCAGGCCCCACACCCAGACCGTCAGGGTCCGGCCGAGCCCCCTCTTCCAGAGCAACACTGTTAGGGAGGCCAACACCACGACCAGGGTGGTGAGCACGTGGGAGAGCGCCGTGAAGGCGAGGGCCAGGGCCGCCCACTTGAGATACTTCTTGTCCTCCCTCACCGCCTTGATCAGCAGCCCCAGATAGACCAGGGCCAAGGCGAAGGACCAGGAGTAGGAGAACTCGCCGGCCAGGGTCGAGGCCACGTTGCCCCCGTAGATCGAATAGCTCTCCAGAAAGGCAAACACGGCGCCGGCACCGGTGGCGACAAGGGCGATGTTCCTGCCGAGTGT
>JBHHWH010000117.1:0-5618 GCA_046756405.1 Acidimicrobiia bacterium
CGCCGCGCCGCCGAACGGCATGGCCCCGCTGAACGTGGCCCTGACCCTGGGTGCGCACCCCCAGTTTCAGTATCGCCTTACCCGTAGGGTGGATCCGCAGCTCGGCGGAGTCGAACATCTTCAGGCCCAGGATGTCGTACTCCTCGCCGTGGCCGGCGCCGACTACCTCGGTGAAGCTGGCGATGCCGACACCGACCAGCCGTCCTTCCCTGCGGGCCTCCTCCTTCTCCGCCTGGATCTGGTCGTAGCCCACCATCTCCATTGCCTTTCGAAGGGCCGTCTCGTAATCCCCGGAGTCGTAGACGAAACCGGTGGGGGAGTGGTATGGGAACTGGTCCGACTGGATGAAGTTCTTGATCCGGAACTCGGCCGGGTCCATAGCCACCTCGTAGGCGGCGTTCTGTACCAGCCGCTCGATCAGATACGAGGCCTCGGTGACCCGGAAGGAGCACCGGTAGGCGACCCCGCCTGGGGCCTTGTTGGTGTAGGCGCCCCGGGTCACTACATGGGCCGCCGGGTAGTCGTACGACCCGGTGACTATGTGGAACAGGCCGGCGCGGAAGGCAGTGGGCTGGGCGTCAGCGTAGAAGGCTCCCTGATCAGAGAGCATCTCCACCCGCAGGCCCAGGATCTTCCCGTCGTTGGTGACCGCCAGCTCGCCTTTCATATGGAAGTCACGGGCGAAACCCGTGGAGATGAGGTTCTCAGTCCTGGTCTCGATCCACTTGATCGGCTTTCCTATGACCAATGAAGCGGCGGTGGCCACCACATACCCGGGGTAGACGGGCACCTTGTTGCCAAACCCGCCTCCGATGTCTGGGGAGATGATCCGAATGTTCTGTTCCGGGAGACCGGCTACAAGAGCAAAGACCGTGCGGTGGGCGTGGGGTGCCTGTGACGTCATGTACAAGGTGGCCTGGCCGGTGGCAGAGTTGACGTCGGCCACTATTCCGCAGGTCTCCAAGGGCGATGGGTGTGACCTCGGGTAGTGCGTCTCCAGGGTGACGATCTTGTCAGCCTTGGCGAAGGCCAGCTCTGTGGCTTCGCGGTCGCCGGACTCCCAGTCGTAGCACTGGTTGGTGGTTTGCCCCTCCTTATCGTCCCTAATCAGCGGAGCGTCGGGTTCGAGGGCTCTCTGCGGGCTGACGATGGGTTCCAACTCTTCGTACTCCACCTCGATCAGTCGGGCGGCGTCCTCGGCGATGTAACGGTCAGTGGCGATCACCGCCGCTATCTCCTGGCCTTGGAAACGCACCTTGTCAGTGGCCAGCACCGCCTGGGTGTCCCCGGACAGGGTGGGCATCCACGCCAGGTTGAAGTTCGCTAGGAGTTCGCCGGTGACCACGGCGACTACCCCTTCCACGGCCTCAGCCTCCGAGGTGTCGATCGAGACGATGCGCGCATGGGCTATCGGGGAACGGTGGATGGCCATGTGGAGCATTCCGGGGAGGTTGATGTCGTCGACGTAGTTGCCCCGGCCCTCAATGAAGCGGGCGTCCTCTACCCGCTTGCGACTGTGCCCCAGCCCTCCTACTTCGGACGAAGTGCGGGGTTCGTGGATACTCGTGGTCATGTGCTTGCTCCCTGTCGTGTGGCGTCGGCCGCTGCCCTGATGGCCTTGACGATGTTCATGTAGCCGGTGCAGCGACACAGGTTCCCCGAAATGGCCCAGCGAATCTCGTCCTCGGAGGGATCGGGGTTCTTGGCGATCAGTGCCGTCCCGACCAGCATCATCGCCGGGGTACAGAACCCGCACTGGAGGCCGTGTTCTTGATGGAACGCCTTTTGGATCGGGGCCAGCTCGCCGTTCTGCTTCAGTCCTTCCACGGTGGTTATGGAACGACCGTCCACCTGGACAGCGAACATCGTGCACGACTTCACAGGAGTTCCGTCCACCAGGACCGTGCACACTCCGCAGCTTGTCGTGTCACAGCCAATGTGCGTTCCGGTTAGTCCCAGCGTGTTACGAATGAAGTCGACGAGGAGCAGCCGCGGCTCCACGTCGGCCGATGCTTTGGTGCCGTTGACGGTGATGGTGATGTTCATGGCCGACCTCCTTGGGCTGTCTCCAGCGATCTCGCCAGCCCCCTTTGGGTGAACACGTTGACGACGTGGCGCTTGAACTCCGCCGAGCCCCGGTGATCCGATGCCGGGTCGCAGGCGGCAGCGGCGATCCGACCCGCCTCTGCGAACAGCTCGTCGCTCGGGGTCTCTCCGACCAGGGCCGCTTCAGCCTCGTTCACTTTTAGATTGTGGGCGTATACGGAAGTGAGGGCGATGCCGGCCCTGCTGATCTTCCCGGCGTCGTCTAGCTCGAGGCAGGTGGCGACGCCGACGGTGGCATAATCGCCGATCTTGCGCTCCAGCTTTTGGTAGTCGCCGCCGCTCCGTGGGGAGTGGGCGTGGACTCGCACCTCCGTGACCATCTCGTTGGGCTGACACGAAGTGGTGAACATGTCCACCAGAAACTCGCCTATAGGGACCACGCGCTGGCCGGAAGTGCTGGAGAGCACAACCTCGGCCCCGCAGGCGAGCATCACCGAAGCCCAGTCGCCCTCCGGGTCGTGGTGGGCAAGGGAACCGGCGACGGTACCCAGGTTGCGCACGATGGGATCGGCGACCCATAGAGCGGCAGCCGACACGGTGTGGTTGGCTTTCGCCGCCTCGGAGCGGACCACGTCGTTGTGGCGAACGAGAGCTCCGATGGTCAAGGTGCCGTTGGTCCGTTGCAGACCGTCGAGGCCGGGGATCCGGTTGATGTCCATGAGGGTGGAGGGCGTAGCCAGCCTCAACTTCATCATCGGAATCAGGCTCTGGCCCCCGGCGAGGACCTTCACTTCGTCGCCTCGTTCGACCAGGACGGAAAGGGCCTCTTCCAGAGTCCCCGGAGCCAGATAGTCGAACGTCGCGGGATACATCGAGTCTCCTTGGTATAGGTCAAAGAACCTAGTATTTCTGATGCATTCGCGTCGGGCGGAAGGAGGGTTTCGAGGGACGCGCCTAGTTGCGGTGCACCGTCAGGGACTCCAGCAATCTGACCACGCCACGGAGATCGTTGACGCTGGCGGCGGGGAGGAGATGATCGATGTGCGGTAGGACGGCCTTCATCCCGCGGGTGGCGGGCTGGTAGTCGGCCCTGGCGGCGAGGGGATTGAGCCAGAGGACCCTGTGCACCGACCGGGAGAGGCGCGCCATCTCGCTGGAGAGAAGCGCTGGGTCGCCCGTGTCCCAGCCGTCAGAGAGCATCAGCACCACCGGTCCACCGCGGGCGAGGCGGCGGCTCCACTCTCGGTTCCACTGGGCGAGGGTGTCACCGATCTTGGTTCCTCCGGACCAATCGGTCACATGGCGGGTGACGCCGGACAGTGCAGAAGCGGTGTCCCGCTTACGAAGGTCTTCGGTGATGCGGGTGAGGCGGGTGGAGAAGGTGAACACCTCCACCTTGTCCAGTCGACGTTGGGCTGCGTGGGCGAAGACTAGGAAGAGCTCCGAGTAGCGTTCCATAGAGCCTGAGATGTCGGTGATGATGATCAGGGGCCGCTGGCGTTTTCTCCTCTTCCGCATCTCTAGGAGCATCAGGTCGCCTTCAGGGCCCACGGCCCCGTGGAGGGTTCGCCTCAGGTCGGGGCGGCTGCCCCGCTTGTGGGGGACCCATCGGCGGGTCTGGAAGTCGGAGGGCTCCCAGAGCATGGACATGACGAGCCGCTTGGCCTCGGCGAGCTGATCCTCGTCCAGTTCGGCGAAGTCGCGACGGTTGAGCACCTCGACTGCCGAAGCCCCCGTCTGTGCCTCGGTCTCTTCCTGGAGGAGGGACTCGGGAAAGGTCTCGATGATGGGTTTGACCGCCCGGACTTCGGTGAGGTGAGATTGGGGCTGCTCCGGCTCCCGGGCGAATCTTCCTTCGAAGAACCGGCGAAACTCCTCGTCGAAGGGGACGCGATGGGAGGGGTCGGTGATCGCCAGGGCCCGGAGAGCGGCGTAGACGTGGGTACGGTCTGTGGGGTCGATGAGGATCAATGAGCGGGCCATGTCCACCACCTGGTCTGGGGTGACGGTCAGGCCGCGACCACGGAGGGCCTCGGCGAAGGTGGATAGGTCCCTGACGGGGCCGAGAGTCATCCCACCAGCTTGTCGACGCCGGCGGAACGGACGACGTCGATATCGTCTTTGTACTTGAGGACGACACCTAGGGTTCGGTCCACCAGTTCAGGGGTGAGCTTCCCATCGTGAAGGAGTTCCAGGGACTCCGCCCAGTCGAGGGTCTCGGCTACCCCGGGGGGCTTGAAGAGATCCATCGCCCGCAGCTTCTCCATAGCGCTAGCCAGGCTGCGGGCTAGATCCTCCTCGATGCCTGGCACCTTGCGGAGAACGATCGCCGTCTCCAGGTCGGGAGCGGGATAGTCGATCCAGTGATAGATGCAGCGGCGCTTGAGGGCGTCGTGGATCTCCCGGGTGCGGTTGGAGGTGAGGATCACGATGGGCGGGTCATCGGCTCGGATAGTGCCCACTTCGGGTATAGAGACCTGGAAGTCGGAGAGAAGCTCCAACAGGAAGGCCTCGAACTCTTCATCGGCACGGTCCAGCTCGTCGATCAGCAGCACCGGACGGCGCCCTCCCTGGGCGGCCTCGATGGCCTGGAGGAGGGGACGGGCAATCAGGAACTCCCTGCTCATGATGTCCCTGGCTTTGGCGCGGGAACCCTCGCCCCGTGCTTCTAGAAGCCGAATCTCCATCATCTGGCGGGCGTAGTCCCACTCATAGAGGGCGTGGCCCACGTCCAAACCCTCATAGCATTGGAGGCGAATTAGCTCCTCACCGGCGATGCTGGCCAGGACTTTGGCCACCTCGGTTTTTCCGACTCCGGCCTCGCCTTCGAGGAAGAGGGGGCGTCCCAGCTTCAGGGCCAGGTAGATGGAGACGGTCAGGTCCTCGGCGGCGAAGTAGTTCTGCTCGTCGAGGCGGGCGGCCAGCTCTTCGATCGTTTCGGGGATCACAAAGCCCAGACTAAAGCCCTAGCGCCGTTCCAGGAGCTGGACGTGGTTGCCGTCGGGGTCGGCGAAGGTGACGAAGCGGGCCACGCCGATGTCGGTGATTTCGTCTACGGGTTCGATGCCGGAGACGGCCAGATGGGCCAACTCAGCGTCGAGATCGTCGACGCGGAAGGCAACCATGGCGTTGTAGGTGCCCGGGTGGTCGTCCCAACCATGGAGGGCAAAGTGGACCTCCCCGCCCACCTTCATGGTCTGCCAGTCGTCGTAGCGGGGCCCCGGCTCGATCCCGAACGTGCGATACCACTCCACGGACCGGTCGAGGTCAGTGGCGAGCACGAAGACAGCGTCCACCTGGAAGTTCACCGCCGATGGCCCTAGGGGCTGGGACATGCGGCAGCCAGCCCTCTGCATCCTTTGTGGAGTAGGGAGTCTTTGACTGTTCGAAAAACGCTGGTTTGGGGGAAGTGCCGGGTTGCCGCTAGTCGGGGGGTCCTCGTTCTGGGGGTTTGAATCGGATCCGTCCGTGTTCAGGATGCCGGTAGGGGGTGAAGCCCTTGTGGTGGACGACGATCTGATGGTGGAACCAGCATAAGGTTATGAGGTTTTCCGGGTCGGTGGCCCCTCCTT
>JBHHWH010000118.1:0-5560 GCA_046756405.1 Acidimicrobiia bacterium
TGGAGAACCCGCCGTGGCCGGCCGACTCTCGTGCGGCCAATGTGGTCGGCGGATGGAAGGCACCTGGAACCACAACCGCCCCTACTACCGATGCCAGATCCACCGCGACAACCCCGCCACCCATCCCGACCACCCGGCATCAACCATCTACGTGCGCGAGGACAGCATCTTGCCCCACCTCGACTCGTGGGTCGCCGAACTGTTCGCCGAAGAGCACCTCGACGACACCTGCGCCAGGCTCGCCGAAGCCGCGCAGCCCGACACCGACCAGGAGGCAGAAGCGCGCCAGATCCGGCAACGCATCCGCGAGTTCGACCAAGAGCTGGACAGCTACCGCACCATCGTCAGGAACGAACCCGAAGCCGCCTCAGCCGTCGGCAAATGGATCGCCGAGACCAATCAGGAGCGCCGCCGACTCGAATCCCTCCTCGGCAGGAAGCCAACGACCAAACTCACCAGCGACGACATCAAGGCCCTAGTCGCCAGCCTCCAAGACATCACCGCCACCCTCACCGCAGCCGACCCCGCAGACAAGGCCAAGGTCTACACCGAGATGGCGATCGACATCACCTACCACCCAGACGGCCGGGTCGTCGTCGAATCCCGACTGCGTGTAGTTGAGTCTGGTGTCGGAGAAGCCAATAGGTCGCCGACTACACGAGCGGCGGCGTTGGTGACTGTCTTCGAGGTTTGAGAGCAGCATCGACCGTTCGTACGCCGGTGATCGGCGTGGTTGCAGATCTCAAGGTACGAGTTCGAACGCGTCGGTGTGGGCGGGGCGAACGATGGAGAAGTGCCGGCGGTCGAGTGTGGCGATCTTGGTGATTCGAAGGCGTTCGGCCGTTGCTACGACTGAACCGTCGACGGTCCCCAGCGCCAGGTCCCGATACCGACTGACCAGTTCGGCGATGCGGAGCCAGTCACTCGCCATGACTGCCTCGATGGCGAACTCACCCGCTGCGAGATCACCCAGGAAGCGAGCCTCGGCGTCGACGCCAAGCCGTGCTCCGATGAGGTAGGCCACCTCGGTGATCACGAGCACTGGAACGATCAATGGACCGGGATGGTGCAGCAGCAGATCGAGCGATTCGGCGTGATGGCGGTCGTCGGCATCGACGTAGGCGTACAGCGGTCCTGCGTCGACGAGGAGAGCTATCGCGTCACCTCGGCTGCGAGGATCTCTTCGATCCGCTCGGAGATGTCGTCACGTCCGCTGCGGCCGGCGCCGGCAGCTCGAAGGCGACGGTGGTGACCGCCGAGGTGCTCCTCGATTGCCTCGCGGGTCAGCTCAGAGACGGTGATTCCCCGCCGTTCAGCCTCGTGACGCAGCTTGGCGTCGAGTTCATCGGGCAACTTAACCGTGGTTCGCTTCATGGTATGTCAGCATATCTCACGAGGTGAGTTGAAGGAAGGGGTCTCCATCAGGCCGAGCGCCTATGTGACGCCATGAAGAGTGGGAGCCTCCCCGCTCTTTTGTCCCGAGACGAGACTCGGGGTGTCATCACAACCGAGACGAGGAGGCTATCCGATGACACGTTACGTGGGTGTGGACCTGTATCGGCGCCGTTCGGGGATCGTGGTTCTCGATGACGTCGTCACCGAGTTGTGGACGACCCGGATCGACAACGATCCACTGTCGCTCGGGTTGGAGATTGAGAAGGCTGGGCCACCTCCGGAGGTGGTTCTGGAAGCCACGTGGGGTTGGTATTGGGCCGCAGACGTAATCACGGAAGCTGGTGGGCGGGTTCATCTGGCGCATCCACTCGGCATTGCGGGGTAGGAGAACCAGCGGGTGAAGAACGACCAGATCGACGCCCGGCTGTTGGCGGATCCGCTGCGCATGGGTCGCCTCCCGGAGGTGTGGATCGCGCCGGGACCGATTCGTCAGCAACGCGAGCTGGTGCGGTACCGGCGCAAGTTGTCGCAGCTGTGGGCCGGGTTGAAGTCGCAGGTGCACGCCGTGTTGGGCAAAGAAGGCCTGCTGCCGCCGCTCAACTACCTGTGGGGTCCCGGCGGCAAGACCTGGCTCGACGAAACCGCAATGGGGGACGCCTACGAAACCAGGGTCCGGTCGCTGTCGATGGCGAAGGCATGACCACTGCACACCCCAGCGTGCTGCACAACCGCACTAGCGGCAACCCGGTGCCGGCGACCGCACCCGCCAACAACCCAACCAGGCTCCACGACGGCGAAGCCGCCGCCGATCACACGCGTCCCGAAGACCCCGCATCCACCGAAAACGCCCCTTGACACCACCACCGCTCTTCAGGCATGCCGATCACGAGCACGCTGTGACGTGGGCGCTATCGATCGAGATCGGATGATCTGTGCAGCATCGGCGACCCGTCATCTTTGATGACAGGACCCGTCGGCGGCATCGACCCGCATGAGCATCAGTTCACCGTTAGCGTGGTCGACCCGAACGGGGTCGAGATCGCACACGAGACGTTCCCTAACTCGGCGGCAGGGTTCACGTCAGCGATCGACCTGTTGACCACCCACAGTGTCGGCAGCGTTGGCGTCGACGGATCGGGCAGCTGGGGAGCCCACATAGCGATCGCTCTCGTCGCTGCGGGCTTCGATGCACGCGAAGTCCCGCCGCAGCGCACGGCGGCGCAACGGCGTTCCCGTCGCTTGGCGAAAACCGATACCGTCGATGCCATCGCCACTGCACGGGCCCTACGACCGACCCCTCCCTCGGCCCGGTCCAGCCCCTCGAGGTCGATGACCCGTTGGTCGCCAAGGTCGAGGCTGTGCTCGAACACCGCAGAGCCCTGGTCGCAACCCGCACCCTGGTCCTGCACCACGTTGCGGATCAGATCGCCGAACTCCCCACTGAGATCCGTGACCAGCTCAACCCCAAGGGCAAGATCGAATCGCGGCTGCGTCTCCTCGAGACCATCGCACGAGTTTCCGTTTCGCGGAAACTCGAACGCCCCGGCCGCGTGTAGTCGAGTCGAGTGTCCGAGAAGCGTCCGGGGTGACGACTACACGGCCGCCAGCGTTGGTGACGTCGTTCCCGAGCGCGTCACCTCCCGAGGGGATTCACAGTTCGAGAAGGTAACGAAGCACTCGCCCGATCTCGAACAGTGGCTCAGGACCTACATCTCCGAGTCGAGTGACGAACCGCCGCTCCGAGATGGACTTCATATCCTCACACTTGGCATAACTCGTATGCTCCAGCCCTGACTCACCCACCTCGATCTCGACGTGAGAGGGAAGATCTCGGCGAACTGCAGTAACCGGGACAACGACTAATACGCCAGCCGGCCCTTCATTGAGGGCATCGGTCGAGACAACTACCGCGGGGCGAACTCCGGCCTGTTCCCGACCAACCGGTTCGCCAAAGTCGACCAGCCAGATCTCGCCTCGGCGCGGAGTCACCGGGAGCTATCTCCAACCGCGCCCTCCTCGGCACGCCGTTCCTGCTCGATCTCGGCCCATGCCTCGGGATCATCACGAAGCTGTTGATAGCGTCGATTCAACGTCTCGAAGAAGATCCTTCGCTCCAAAGCTTCGACGGCGTCCTCGAGGATCCTCGTCATCGGACGCCCGGTCGCATTCGCCAGTGAGGCGAGCCGGTCCCGAGTCTCCTCACTTACCCGTATCGTCGTGCTCATAACCCTTAGTCTACTATCGCGTAGACATTTGCGTCTACAAATCCGAGCCAGTGCCGTAGGCGTCCCAACCTCAGCTCTACGGATCTCTGCCACGAGTGCGTGTAGCCAGGTATGTGTCGGTGTCGGAGAAGCGATCGGGGTGACGACTACACGGTCGCCAGCGCTGGCCACGTCGTTTCCAATTAACTGATTCCCCCACCTACACGACTGCAGGTCTCACACATAGCCAACTCTGGGCCTGTCCGCCTCTTGCCTGCGTCAGCCGTCCCGTTTCGTAGGGTCGATCCGCAGTAGCAGGCCGCCCTCGGTCCCGACCCAGACATATCGCTGTGATGCGAGCACGGTATTCGCGGCTTCCCCAAGCAGAGCGACGACTGGTTGTAGGTCGCCGCCGACTAAGCGGAGGACGTAAGGGGCACCAGGCCCCACGACCCAAGCGTCCGAGCCCCCACGAACAGAGATATCGAACGGTTGATCGATATCGGAACCCACCGACACAGCGTCCACGAGGCTCAATTCCAGTGGATCAACGATGAGTATCAAATCTCTTCCACCATCGGCGACGAGAACGGCAGAGTCCGTTACCTGGATGTTCCTGATCACTCCCCCCGGAAGATCCACCTCGGCCACGATCTCGCGCCCGTCGCTCGACACCTTGAGTACACCACTGGGAACGAGTCTCCCTACCCAGGCACTGTCGAAGCCGAAATCGACCCCTGAGCCTCGCTCGACGACAAGTTCTCTGACCGGTTCAAGCAGTCCAGGATCGAGTAGCTGAACCTGGTCATCGCCGCTGCTGTCTAGACCGCAGCAGACCGCCCATACGAGTTTCCCGTCATATCCGAGCCCCCCAGATGCTCGAATGCCTCCTATTCGCCCCAGCTCTTTGCCGGACTCTCCGTCGAGCCTAACAATCTCTGATTTCGTGAAGTCCGCGACCCAGAGTTCGTCGGCGACCGAGGTCATGGCTACTGCCTTGCCTTGGATGACGACAAACGGACACAGCGTCTCGATGTCGACGCCTGTGATAGTGGCGTTCTGCCAATCTGCCACCCAGATGACCCCCCCGACGTCCGCCATGCGTGCAATCGGGCCGGCCAGACGGACGGCTGCCACCAGATCCTCCCGGACTCCGCAGACTTCGCCGCCATCTCGATCTCGGACCTGCGCGGGTTCAGCTGGGACGCTTGGGCGGGCTACTAGGGTCGTTGCAGGTTGTGTAGACGTGGGCAGCGTGGTGGTTGAAGGAAGGTGGCCACCGGCTTGGGTACTGGAGCTGGTTGGTGTCAACGCTGATGACGTGGGGGGCCCGGTCTCACACGCCGATAAGGCCAACATCAAGCCGAGGCAGACCCACAAAAGAGAAGACACGCACCGGAGCCTCATAGCGTCGACAACCCTGCGGTTAGGGCGACACCAAGCGTAGCAAGGCTTGCAGTTGAGTCAGCGACCCCGAGCATCCTGCCGTAAGCCAGTGCGTGCGGCAGCGTCGACACGCCAGCCATCAGGAACCCGGCGACCACCAATGGTGTTGTCATCTCGGTCAGTACGCCCACGCCTAGCAGGGATCCGAAGTAGAAGATGCCCATTCCGCCGCGTCGGGCAATAGATCGTCGGGCTTGTATGCCTGAACGAGCCCATGGCTCCCAGTGCGAGCGTTTGGCATGCCAGCCGATCCCAACCGCAGCGAGCCCAACAGAGCCAACCAATGACATAAGAGCCATCAGTGAATGGAGCCGTACAAGAGTGGAATCGTCGCCGAGTTCTTCGACATCGGCCAGTCTCGATCGTTGCCGTGGCCGCGACGCCCCCAGGCGGCGAAGCTCCTCGGTCCAGTTGTGGACCAGTACCAGCTCTCGCGGCGTCTCGGACTGCATGGTTTGCTCTCGATGCCATGCGGCGCCGGGTAGTCCAGCTCGACCGGGGCCGAGTGGTTCGTG
>JBHHWH010000119.1:0-5468 GCA_046756405.1 Acidimicrobiia bacterium
CTCCACCTCTCTGGGCTCGGCGACCGTGGTGGCCGGAGCGACGGTCGCGGTCCTGGTCGTCGGGGGGAGGGTGGTTGTCGGTGCGGGGAGCGTCGTCGTCACGGTGTCAACCGTGGTGGGCGGCGCCGTGGTTTCGGGCAGCGCCGCCTCGTCGGGGGTGCATGCGGCGACGATTATCGCTGCCAACAGAACTATCAGCACTTGCCGTGGTTTCATCGTGGATCTTCGAATCCTTTCATGAACTGGAGCATCCCCACCACGAGGACCATCATGCCGAGGAAGAAGCCGAGGGCGATGACGATCGCCGTCACGACGGTGGGCGAACCGCCTGCCTCGTCCAACTCCGGGAGGGCCAGGGCTTCGGGGCCGTCGCTCCCTGCGGGCTCCATTGGAGCGACGTCGATCGACATCGTACCGACCATTCCGGACTCCTTATGGCCGGGGAGGCTGCAGAAGAAGTCGCCGGATTGGTCCGGCCCGGGAACAACGAACGTCGTCTCGGCGGTTTCGCCCGGTCCGGCCGTCACCAGGATGCCCAGCGACGGGATGTCGATGTTGTGCTCGATCACGCCGTTGTTGACCAGACGCAACGTCACCTCTTCGCCTTCTGTCAGCTCGATCGTGTCGGGGCTGAAGGCGAACTCGGTCGTCTCCACGGTCACCGTGAGGCCACCCTCTGGCTCAGGGGCGGAGGCGACGGCCGGTTCGGGAGCCGGGAGTGACATCATCTCGGCGGCGGCGTAGAGCGCACCTGGGAGGTCGATGGCACGGTCCGTCACGCTCCACCCCGAGGCCGGGTCGTAGCCGATGGCCGAGGCGAAGGTCCAGATCCTGTCGTCGGAGGGGATTGGCTCGGACGCCTCGAGGTGCGGGTAGAAGGCGTTGTTCGAGGTTGGGGCAGCCGCCATGAGACCGGAGTCGAGCACGAGATGGTGGATCATCTCGCCGATCTCGGCCCGGGTGTCACCCAACCCGGCAGCGTGGGCGTCGCCGAGGGCGCCGAGCACGTCGGCCAGCTCCCAGATGCTCAGGGTCTCCACCCCGTCCAGGGCGGAGGTGGTGGAATCGAAGTCGGCCATGAGGTCGTCGAGCAGGGTCCGGGCACGGGCGGCGTAGTCACCGTTGCCCGTGGCCCGGGTCGCAGCCACCAGCATCCTGACGGCGCGGGCCGTGTCCACAGCATCGATGGGGTCCGGTGCCGTTTCGACGAGCACCTCGATCTGTCTGGCGGCCTCGTCCGGGTCGCGGGCCACGAGAGAGTAAGCAGATAGGGCTCTCGCCGCCATCGAGAACTCGGCGTAATTCGATGGGGAAGCGGCTGCCGCCATCTGCTGAAGCTGGTGCGCCCCTTCGGCGAACCAGGCGTGGAACAACTCGTCCTGCGACACCGCTGGCCCGGCCGGGGAGGTGGCATGTGCCAGCTCGGAGATGGCGTGGAGCAAGAGCCACTTCTCGGCAGCGTTGAGGGTGTCGGGGTCGGGCGTGACCATGTTGACCAGGGCATAGTCCGCCTGGGCCTCGGCACCTAGGGCGTAGAGGCGGGCTCGGGCCGACTCTCTGACACCGACCTCCTCCAGCAGCCCGACGAGACGTAGACCAGCCAGAATTGCCGCGGCCTGGCCGGCAGGGGAGATCGAGTCGTCGAAGTGCACCGTATCCCAACTCTCCCCTCCTAGGGCTCGGGTGTAGATGGCTTCGATGAGTGCGGTGTCTTCGGGCATCGCCCATCGCGCGGCGTCCTCGTCCCCGGCGAGAGCCGTGACCACTTCCGCCGGGGGCACCAGGGTCTTGCCTGCCTTCGACCGAAGAAGGATGTCCTCGGCGGCGATCCGCCCCAGCGTTGTCCCGTCCATGGCTTCGTCGGCGGTGGCGGGCAGCATTGGCATCAGGATCGCGAGTAACAGGCCCGCGCTGACGACGAGCCTCAACGTTCGGGATGGGCTCGCCGGCCGGCGAACCCGGGGTAGGTGGCCCATAGATGAATTGTCGTTAGGGGCGGCGTGATTCGGCTACCACCAAAGGTCCCAAGCCTCTAGGGCCGCGTGCATCCCCCGATCGGATGAGTCCGGACAGCCGAACATCCGACTTTCCGGCTCGTCGTGATTCCGACAGGATCGGGGGCAACGAGCCAGCAAACCCCTACCAGGAGGCTATCATGACTAGCAGGCGGCGCACTTCGGGTGCGCTTGTCGCATTTGCGGTGGCCGTGGCCACGGTGATCCCGGCTTTGCCGGCGTTGGCCAGCCATGGCAGTACGACGATCATCGTTGAACAAGCCAACGACGGCTCCAACCGGAACAACTACGACGACTCCGACCTCGCGGTGATGGTCGGGACGACAATCACGTTCGATTGGATGAGCCCCGGTGGTACGGGCACGGTCCATGACGTGCAGTGGGCACAGGTTCCTTCGGGGAGTCTTCCCTCGAGCCCGGTGCAAACGACCGGCACACTGTCCGTTACCCCCAACACGGCGGGAACCTATATCTATTACTGCTCGGTCCACTCCTCTGCGGCCGAGGCGCTTGCAGCCACTGACTTCGGTGCCGCCAGACCTAGTGGGATGTACGGTCGTATCACCGTCACCGTCGATAGCACGCCCCCGGCGTGGGACCCCGGCTCAGCGACCGCCACCGCCGTCAGCGCCAGCCAGATCGACCTGACCTGGCCCACCGCCACCGATGACTCCGGGTCGGTCTTCTTCGACGTCTACCAGGCGTCGGGCGCTACCAACCCAGGCAAGGGCGCGGCCACTCTCATTGGCGACAACGTGAGCGGAACCAGCTTCAGCGCCACCGGTCTCAACGCCGGTGTGCACTACTGGTACTGGATCACGCCTGTCGATGGAGCCGGCAATGGAGGTCCGGATCTCACGGCAGATGCAACCACCAGTTCGGTGGCGGCGTTGAGCACGGCTGAGACGGTGCTCTCGTTCAGCGTCAACCCGACCCTGACCATCAACGTCGACAACGCGGCACTCAACTTCGGGACTCTGAGTCCGGCGGCCCCGTCGACGGTGCAGAGCGCCACGGTGACAGTGTCGTCCAACGACACCTGGTCGCTTACGATCAAGCCCATGGGCCGTGACGGCGTTGACGACGTCGGAGGCGACGACGGTGTCTTCACCGACGACAGCGGGTTGAAGACGATTCCAATCGACAGGGCGACCTGGGATGCAGGTGCCGGCGCCAACCCCCTCACAGAGGCTGGTGACGTCGTGGCCTCAGGCCAGGCAGCCCCCGGCGGAAGCTTCACCTTCAACTATCAGATCACGTTGACTTCGGCGGACCCTGTCGGTGTCGGCTACGCCACAACAGTCCTGTACACGGCCACTCAGCCGTAACGGATAGCGAGACAATGAGACATCACTGGGCACGGGCAACGGCGGGATTGCTGCTGGTACTCGCTCCGGTGATGGGAGGTCCCCAGGCTTTGGCCCAGGAGCCTGGGGACTCCTCTATGCACTACTCCATAACCCCATCGCGTCTTGAGGTTCGGGTCGGGCCGGGCGAGTCGTTCCAGTTCGCCATTCAGGTGGTGAACCACAGCGACCAGCCCCTGAGCCTCATCACCTACGTCGATGACGTCGATATCCCCGCCAACGATCTCCTCGAGCCCGACGAGCTGGCGTTCACCGCCAGCCGGTGGGCTCGGTTCACGGCCGAGACCCTTCAGGTTGCACCGCTGTCCACGGCCGAGGGGATCATCATTGTGGAGATCCCTGAGGACACACCAGCCGGCGGGTACCACGCAATCGCCTACTTCCAGGCTGTGGGGCCGGAAGTGGAGCAAGGCGTGGTGGCCGTGGGGCGTCTCGGTGCGACCCTGCTCCTAGAGGTAGCCCCCAGCGGGACCAACCTGCGACGCGAGGCCTTGGTCTCGGAGACCACCCTCGACGTTCAATGGGACGGTCTGTTCAGCCCCAGGGTCGAGGGGAGAACGACTATCGACAACATCGGCGACCTCCACCTGACCGTGGGCGGTCTCGATCAGTACAGGTTCTGGCCCGGATCCGGCTCCCACGAGGAGAAGATCGGCCCCGCGACTGTGCTCCGAGGGACCAGACACTCGTTCATTTCGACGATCGACGATGTGCCGTTGTTCGGCAAGGTGAGCCTCACCAGCGAGCTCGTCTACCAGGTAGGTCCTAACGATCTTCCCGTGATCCTCACCCAGGCATCGGTCTGGGTGATCCCCTGGGCGCTAATCGCATTTGTCGCCCTCCTAGTGGGGGCAACCGTGGGACACCGAGTCCTGCGTCGAAGACGGCGCCAGAAAGCAGCTTCGCTGCCTTCCGCCGACACTCAAACCGATCCAGTGAAAGCAGAGGTATGAATCAGATGACCAGAAGAATCAAGATCCTTGCCTTCACGCTGTTGATGATGGCAGGGATGACGCTGGCGCTCCCCGCTCTGGCAGCCACCAAGACAGTGAAGTTGACAACCGACAACAAGTTCTCACCGGCCAGCTTGAGCATCTCGGTAGGAGACACCGTTCAGTTCGACTGGGAGGGAGGCTTCCACGACGTGACCTTCGCTGACGGCGTCAAGTCAGGTTCCCCCACAGCTGATACCGGTGTGCTCTTTTCAAGGACTTTCAACGAGGCGGGCACCTTCAACTACGTGTGCACAGTGCACGAGGCGTTAGGAATGAAGGGGACCATCACCGTGGCGGCGGCATCGGGTGGGGCCACAACCACCACGGTGGCGGGCTCCGGCGGCTCCTCGTCTGGCAGCAGCAACACGGGGTCCAATGGCACTCGCTCGATGCCCAGCACTGGGCCCGAGGACTCGATCGTGCCCATTGCCGGCGCCATCATGGTGTTGCTCGGAGCCGCCGGGCTGGTGGTAGTCAAACGTCTAGAGCAGTGACGGGGGCCGAGTCCACCGATCGGGCTGCCATCCGCTCCGCGGAGCTGACCAGGCTGCAGCTGAGGGTCGCGGCCCTTGCCGCGATCATGATGATTCTCGGAGGCCTGGCAGCACTGGCGTCAGGCCCCGTCGAACAGAGTCTGGCTACCCTCGAGCAGCACGACCTCGCCGTAGCCAGCGATGCTCGAATCACTCGCTATGCCAACGCCCTCGGCGCCGCCTACGACGTCGTCGCCGACGACTTCGAGGACGCCCTGGTCGCTTTCGAGTTCGGGGCGTTGCCCACCACCGTCGACGGGCAGGTGCTGGGAGCGCCGGCGCGTGCGCCGGCCGATCCCGCACGTGTCGCGGATCTCGAAAGAGGCGCGCCGGCGGTCGTGGCCGAACCGACGCCGGTTGCCGCCGTCGAGGATTCTCCCGCCTCGGGCGTCTTCGACGGGGGTGTGATCAGAATCCCGGCGATTGGACTCAACCAGAGCATCGTCGAAGGGGTCACCCGGGAGCACTTGAAGCTCGGTCCCGGCCACTACCCGGGCACGGCCTTACCCGGCGAGCGAGGGAACGTGGTCATCTCGGGACATCGCACCACCTACTCTC
>JBHHWH010000120.1:0-5243 GCA_046756405.1 Acidimicrobiia bacterium
AGGCAGCCACAGATACTGCGGGCCCTTGTACGGCAAGAAGGTGACGCCGCCGTTAGGCACGGCGTCATGGCCGTTGCCGCTCTCGTCCAGCCAGTTGCCCGAACCAGCGTAGTTCTTCGCTTGGAGCAGCAGTTCGGCCCGACTGATGATGGCCATCTCTACCGGCTCACGATGCGGTACAGCACCCCCACTGACACGTTACCGGCCCCCGACGACGTAAAGGTGAGGGAAGTGTTGTCGGCAAGCTTCACTCCCGCAATCGCAGGTACCGAATGCGGTATTGGGTACCCCATCCGAGCTATCTGCCCTCCATTGGCTGCCACATACTGCTTGTCCAGCAAGGTGGCTGTGCCCTGCTCCAGGGTGAGGGTCTGGGCTATGTCGGAAGAGAACTTCCATGCCAGAATCTCGATCTGCTTGCCTGCGCCAGGCGCTGCTATCAGCTCGGTGTCGGTCTGTGCAGCTCCGAAGTCAGAAACACCCCATATCCAGCCGTCGGCTGCTGGAAACGTCTGTTGAAATGCCATTGCTTCTCCTCCTAGGGGGCAGGGAGGTTGTCTCCCCGCCCCCTAAATCGTTAGGCCGAATCCAGGACCGAGAACACTACGGAGAAGGCACCTTCGGGCATGGCGAGGCCAGTCCCGACCAGCTCACGCTGGACAACAATCACATCACCTGCCGACACCCGCTGGTCCGAGGAAACGATCACGTTCTCCTGGTCCGCCGAAGCGTTGGTGCCCGAGGCGTAGTCGACATTGCCGATCTCCGTCCCGGGGAGGCCGTCGCTACCGGCGTTGATGACGTTCAGGTTGAAGTAGTTGGTGGCCTGTCCTGTAACCGCCGACTTGGGTATCCAAGACACCCGGTGGATCATCAGATCCTTCTCGGCGGCTAGCAGCGCCCACTCCTCAGTGGCGTCCGCTGCCGCGGCTCCAGGGTTGAACACTGTCACATGCTGGCGGACGGCTGCCCGGAGCTTCGGGGAGAAGCCCAGCAGTTCGGTGCTACTCATAAGAGCCTCCTATCAGCTTGTGGTCAGCCCAGTGATCTTGCCGTGGTACCGCTCAGGGCCGTACTGAATACCCCACTCACCGTAGAGCATGGACCTGTTCGACGCACCGGAAGCCGGCTTCGGCTCCAAGAACAGCTCTCCCTTGCCGGGGATCGGCATGACCACCGGCTTGATGAAAGCCATGTCGAGGATGAGCAGCTCCGAGGCTGTCACGTGACGGTCCATCACCACGTCGAGAGTCCCGAAGGGAGTGATGACCGACTGGATGTTGACACCGCCGACAGTCCGCGAGTTCGGAGCGAAGGCGTAGATGTCGTTCAGCCGCTGAATCTGGAGGGCCGTACCGAACACTGTCGGCCTGCGGAACTTGGCACGGTTGGAGTGCATGGTCCGCAGGAGAGTGTCGATCTGGTCTCGGCTCAGGTCCGTGGTCCCGGCAGCCACCGTGTTGGTGGAGATCGCCGTGGACACTCCACGGGTCTGACGGCCCGTGAGGTTGTCAGACGGGTTCTGGAACGTACCAGTGAGGAACGACACTTCCATGTCTTCGGCTGCCCTGTCCAGCTTCAGCGCCTCCTGGAGTTCCTGCTCGTTGGAGACGGGCTGGGTACCAAGGACCGGAGAAGCCGTCGAGGCCAGTTGCCCGATGGCCGCCAGCTTGGTGTACGAAACCTCGACACCGTACTGGAAGATCTGGACCACGTTGGAGACCTCGGAGCGGTCACGCTCTTCGTAGGTCGGGTCCGCGCCTTCCAGGTTGGACGGCTGGGACGGGTTGGGGTTATCTGTGGTCTGCCAGGTGAACAGCTTGGAGGCGACACGCCTGATCCCGTTCTGGGATGCCAGAGACTTGAACGGCGCGTCAGCCGCCGTCAGGAAGAACAGCTCCCCAACGAAGTTCTCCAAGTTATAGGTTGTGGCCTGGCCGGAAACGTTAGCCATTGCTATTCCTTGTTGGTTGCTTCAGCCAGACCTCAACCGGCTAGGTGGCGTCTGTCACGAACCTCTGGAGCTTCAGCCTTGCGGCATCCTCCCAGCGGCCCTCAGCTTCCGCCGTGGCGATCTCGTCGCCCAAGCTCAGTGGCTGGTCTGGCTCTGACTCTGTGCGAAGGGACTCCACACGACTCTGAGCCTGCTGACGCTGGCTCTCTGCCTCGGTGAGGCCGGTTTGGGGCTTCCACCCGAACTCCTCAGCGACCAACTCTTGGATGGCAGAAGCCTCCTTCGGGGCATCGTCTCCCATCGTCGAGAGCTTCAGCCCGATGGCCTTGCCTTCCCCGGAGTCGGGGTCGAAGCCTGCCTCTCGAATCTGCTTCTCCATCTCCAGGGGCCGCAGCCTCTGAAGCTCAGATTCGACGGCTTCCAGCTTCCGTCGGAGAGCCTGGAAGTTGCGCTCCTGAGCCGACTGTTCTGTCTGCTCGGGGGCGTCTTCCACGTCCTGATTGTCAAACTCGGTAGTCATGCGACTTCCTTTCATTCAGCCCGTTCGGGGGAGCAACTCAGCACCTGCGGGCGTACAGATGCGACTCCGACCACCCTGCCTTCAACACCTTCCCCTAGTCCACGCAGGGGCGGTTCACAGATGGAACAGTCGGGAAGGGGCGGAATAACGGCTTGACTTCCTTGACGTTCGGCCAGCCGAAGTCCGAACGTGTAAAAACAGACCCTTCTGGGCCAGGGAGGGTCTTCACGATCTACCCTGCCTAAGACGATGGTAGGAATCCTACTATAGGGTGACTCAACCTGTCAAGGTTTAGCGAGGCGATAGGCCGGTAACGGTGAAATCGCCCTGGGTGCGGACTCTGCCCTCCTGTGGGGTGAATGAAGAGGCTTCTGCTGCGAGGAGGCGACGGACACGGCGACGCTGGAACGGGTCGGCAAAGATGGTCGCCCCGGCGAACTCGCCCAGGTCTACAGTTTTGTCTACACCGAACCTTTGAGCCAGGCGTCCCAGGGTGGGAATCTGCTCCCTGGCTTGGTCGAAGAAGCCCTGAGCCTGGCCGAAGTCCAGCCCCCGCTGGCGGATTCGCTCGGCAAAGGTCAGGTCCAAGTTGAATCCTGCCGCCGCTGCTGCACCGCCGATCTGGGAGACGGCTATCCGCTGGCTGAGGACCGCATTGCCTAGGTCCGGGTCGATGAACGAGGCGAAGATGGCCTCGTCGGTCAGTTCGAGGCCATAGTTGGAGGCGTAGAACTCTCGGGCTTGGGGCAGGAAAGAGATGATCTGCGAATAGGCGGCAGACATGCGGGAGGCGAACTCCCCAACCGACAGTTCACCTTCGATGGCTTCTACAAGGCGGTTCTGGAAGACTTCCGGGTTCAGGTTGAACTGGCCGAGGATCAGCTTGTAGCCGTCCATGCGGCTCAGATACTCGGCTTCGGACAGACGGAGAGAGCCGTCGTCCCGTTTGATGCCGGGGAAGAAGCGGTCGTAGGCCGGATCGGCTCGGGTCTGCGCCAGGGCCAGGGACACATCGCCGGTTTCCGCCCAGGCCCTTGCAAAGATGTCCAGAAGCTCGGCGGGAAGGAACGGGTAGAGGGCCTGAGCGCGGGCACGGAAGTTGACACGCTCCGAACCCGGGACAGGCCCTGTTCTTGTGTCTGTCTCCGAGATGTCTGATACGTCGCGCTCAGAGGGTGGAGGCAGGACTGGCGGTACGGGAGGTGGGGCGGGGGGTGGTAGGGTTGGATCAGCCGGCTCGGAGGGGGTGGGGGATCCAGGAGGGGTGGGGGATCCGAAGGTAGCCCCCTGCGTGAGACTGGCAGGGGCTTCGGCTGTCACTAGCTGGTTCTGGCCGAAATCCCAGAACTCCCCCGAACTGGGTACGGTGAGGGTCTCACCCGGGAGGATAAGGTCAGGATCACCGGAACGCACCCCTCCACTGAGGGCCACGATCTCAGGCCAGCGGGAAGCATCACCGAGAAGCCGGCGGGCTATATCCCGGAGGGTGTCACCGCGCTGAACCGTGTAGGTGAAGGCCATTAGCGGGTCCCCACTTTACGCACCTGACCGCCGAAAGCAGCCCCTATGTCGCTGAGAAGACTGTTGACGACGGTGGCGTTACCCCTCTTGACGCCTTCCTGACGGAGAAGCGCCTCGGCTGCTGCCAGATCGTTTGTACGGACGATCTGCGTGAACAGGCTGCTGGACTCGTCAGGGATCTCCCCCCAGAGCTGCTGCCAGACTCCCCGCCAGGGAGCAGCTATCGCCTCGTAGGTCAGGTTCGGATTGTCGTATTCGGGGAAGAGGGCCAGGCGCTGGTTGCGGAGAGTCTCGATCAGCTCCGTCTCGGCGTCAGGGTTGGAGCGGAGTTCCCCCGCCCACTGAGAGATGATGTCCTGAGTCCAACCTTGGGCGTAGGCCGGGCCCAGCCAGCGGTTGACCAGGGAGCGGACCTCCTCCTCCCGGCCCCGGGTGGTGTCCAGCCCTTGGCGGAAGTCTTCCAGGGCAGGGTCGAGGGCTATGCGGGTCGATGGATCGGCCAGGCTTTGAATCTGGCTGACGGCATAGGCTTCAGACCAGACTCCGGTCGTCCACTGGTCCGCCACGAAGTTGATGAGGTCTTCGGAGGCATTGTCGACGCCCAACTGCTGGAACAGGTTGGAGACCTGAAGGCGGTTGTCTGCTATAAGCTTCTGAGCCGTTGCCGGATCTGAGGCGTTGAGGGACAGCCACCGTCGCTCAGTAGCCGAATGGGTCCGCCACCATTCCGTGGTCTGAAGTTCGGCAGGGGTGACAGACCGGCCTTCTATGGCCGCACCAGCCCAGATGGCGAGAACCTCCGGGTCGGCCAGCCACGGCTTCACCTGGACTTCGGTGGCGTACTGGGAGACGAGAGCGTCGAACGGGTGGACGCCTGTGCCCGGGTCGGGTATCTCGTCTGTGGAACCCATGTTGAGGGCTCCCGTGCGGGCGAAATCGTCGGAGGAGAGGGTGCGGTCGGCTCCGCTGATCCCCAGGGCGGCAGCATCGCCGGTGGGCACCTGCCAGGCGATAGGTACCGGCGGGTCGGTGTTGGGAACGTACCAGACCACCCAGAGGGACTGGTCGACACGCCAGACTTCGGCGTCAGGGGGGAGACCGATGAGGTTCTGGGCCATCAGATGACCTCCGCAGGCTGTGAAGATGACTCCACGGGCTGTGAAGACGTGGGGGAGGACATGGAGGGCTCAACATTCACTTCAGGCTGAGCCTGCCCGCCGAACAGGGCGATATTGGCGCTGATGTGTA
>JBHHWH010000121.1:0-5215 GCA_046756405.1 Acidimicrobiia bacterium
TCCTGAACACGGCAGGATCAGATTCCGGCCCCCAAACCGAGGACCCCCCGACTAGCACGAAGCTCTCACACCGCCACCATCCCCTACCCAGTAGCGAAAACCACCTGCCAGCTCACCCGATGACGAAAGTGGGCGCGGTTTGTCGCGCCCACTCAACACAGGCCTCGCCGGAACTGGCGAAGTGGCTAGGACATCATCCCAGCGTCAGCTCGTCCTCCAGCCCCGACATGGCCGGAAGCTCCTCCTCTGAGGGGCGCTCCCGGAGAGAGTCTGAGAGTGTCGAAGGGAAGGAGGACGGAATCCAGTACGACCAGATCATGCCACCTCACCTCCTTTCCTCTCATATTCTCCCTGTGCAGACGCAAAAACCCTGTTGGTAGCAGGCGATATTCCGAATCTAGACGGGAGAGGCCCCGGCCCATCCGGGGCCTCTCCGCGACTCAGATCAGATCGGATCAGAGGTTGAACAGTGGGCCGGTGATCACAAAGGCTGCGCTTTCGCCCAGGGTGACGAAGTAGGCGAAGGCGATCAGGCCACCACCGGCGATGGAGAGGTCCTTCATGAACTGGGTCTGCTCCATCTGCCTGGCCATCGGGTCCTCGTCGTTCCAAAAGTGGTGAACAGTGAAGGCGGCTATCAGGGCGAAGACGGTAAACATCAGTGCACCCAGGTCAGCGAAGATGCCGAGGATCACCGAAACCGCTGCCAGCAGCAGCCACACCCCCGACGCCAGCACCCAGAACCGGGCGTTCTTGAAGCCACGACTCTCGGCGTATCCGGCGGTGGCGGAGGTGGCGCCGAAGTGGCCCGCCAGGGCCGAACCCAGAGCAATCAACACAAACAGGATTCGACCGATCAGAACGAGAACGTCCATCTCCGTTTTTCTCCCTTCTCGTATCGTTTCTCCTACAGATCGACAATCGAAAACAATCCCGAGATCGTCATATTCCCGACGCGTAGGCTCACCCCATGACCCTCCTCATCGGGACCGCAACCGGGGCCTTCCGGCTCGGTGACGCCGAGCCCGTCATCGGCGACACCCGGATCAACCACCTCGCCCGCTGGGAGGACGAATGGTGGGCCTGCGACGGGAAGCGGCGCATCCTCAACAACGGCGAGGTTGTGGCCACCATGCCCGACCAGGCCACGCCGCTGTGCCTCCAGCCGACCTGGGAGACGGTCTGGATCGGCGCCGACCAGGCCCACCTCTACGGCTATGAACACGGACAGGTCACCGAGGACGAGTTCTTCGCTGCTGCCCCGGGACGGGACAAGTGGTATACCCCTTGGGGCGCCCCCGCTGACGTCCGCTCCCTCACCCTCGACGCCGACCACACCCTCTACATCAACGTCCACGTCGGCGGGATCCTCCGCTACGACAACACCGGGGTGGTGCCGGTGTTGGACATCGAAGCCGACGCCCACCAGGTGACCGCCCACCCCACACTGAAGGGGGCGATCTTTTCCGCCACCGCCCTCGGCCTCGCCCAATCTCACAACGGCCACGACTTCGACTTCCGCACCGGAGGTCTTCACGCCCACTACTGCCGCGCCGTGGCTGTCCTCGACGATCGGGTTTTCGTCTCCGCCTCGACGGGACCGAGCACCGCCCGAGGTCGCCTCTATCGGGGTGCCCTCTGGGAGGGGCCGCTGGAGCCGGCCACCGACGGCCTGCCGGAGTGGTTCGACGGCAATCTGAACACCCACTGCCTGGCCGTGGTCGACGGGACCGTCTACGTCGGTTTCGACGACACGGTGTGGGCCTCCACCGACGCCGGCGAAACCTGGCAGGAGGTGGCCTCGGGTCTTCCCAGGATCACCTGCCTGGCATAGACCTGTCCCACTCCCTCGCTACTGTCGCCGCCCGTGAGCAAGTTCTTATCCCATCTCGAATGTGGCCACTGCGAACGCGAGCATGAAGCCGACCGTCTCAACACTGTCTGCGTCCGCTGCGGCGGCCCGCTCCTGGCCCGATACCGTCTCGACAGCCCGGGCATGCCCAGCCTCGAGAAGGTTCTCGCCCGTCCCGCGGGCCCGGACCGGTTCTGGCAGGTGCTCCCCGCCCTCCCCAGCGACGGCTACTCCCTCGGAGAGGGGGCCACTCCCCTGATCCGCACCTACTCCCTGGGGGAGAACGTCTGGATCAAAGACGAGTCTCAGAATCCCACCGGCTCGTTCAAGGCGCGGGGCATGGCGGTGGCGATCGCCCGGGCCTGTGAGCTGGGCGTCCAGGACTTCTGCCTTCCCTCCAACGGCAACGCCGGGGGAGCCGCCGCCGCCTACGCCGCCTTCAACCAGGTGGTAGTCGAGATCGCCATGCCCGCTAACACCCCCCGCCCCCTCGTGGAGGAGGCCCGGGCCTACGGGGCGTACGTGACCCTGGTGGACGGGACCATCGCCGACTGCGGCCGCCTTGCTGCGGAGTGGGCCGCCGAGAAGGGCTATTTCAATCTGGCCACCCTGGCCGAGCCCTACCGGATTGAAGGCAAGAAGATGATGGGCTACGAACTGTTCTGGGATCTTGGGGGCCGGGTCCCCGACGTGATCCTCTACCCCACCGGTGGCGGCACCGGCCTGGTGGGAATGGCTAAGGCCTTCGACGAGATGGAAGAGCTGGGTTGGATCGGACGGCAGCGGCCCCGAATGGTCGCTGTGCAGGTGGAAGGCTGTGCCCCCATCGTGCGGGCCTTCCACGCCGGAGCGGACCACGCCGAACCTTGGAGGGACCCTGAGGAGACCAAGGCCTACGGGCTCCGGGTGCCTTCGGCCCTAGGCGACCGCCTCATGCTGTCCGCCCTGCGTAAGACCCACGGTACGGCCGTGGCGGTGTATGAAGGGGACATGCTCTACTACACAGAGGTCCTCGCCAAGGACCACGGCGTCTGGGGCTCCCCGGAGGGCGGGGCGTGTCTGGTCGCCTACCGCCAGCTCAAAGAAGAGGGCTGGATCAAGCACACGGACACCGTGGTCATCTTCAACACCGGCTCGGCGTTGAAGTATCTCGAGTCCTAGACCGCCCGCTCCCTGACCACGGTGCCCACGTCGAGGCGTCGCACCGTGCGCAGCGCCGGAACCAGAGAGAGTCCGGCCGTGGCCAGCATGGCGACACAGGCGATAGCGATGCTCAGCGGCGACATCTGGAAGTCAAGGCTGAACATGTCCGACGAGAACAGCCCCATAAAGTAGACGCCGGTGAGATAGCCGGCGACAACGCCGGGGGGCAAGCCGAGGGCTGTGACCAGTAGGTTCTCCACCGCGATCACCCCTCCGATGCGACGGTGGGAGAGGCCGTTGGCTCGCATGGTGGCGAACTCTCCGGAGCGCTCCGCCACGTTCACCGAGATGGTGTTGAACATCAGAGCGAAGGCCATCGCGCCTCCAAAGACCAGCATCACCCCCACGAAAACGTAGAAGAAGCCCAAGAAGTCGTTGATGAGCTGCTCAAGGCTGCGGGCGTCCACCGCCCCTGCCACCACATCCAGGTCCCTGAGGTCGGCGAGGACCGCCTGGCGGTTGGCACCGTCTTCGAAGCGGACTTTGACCAGGGTCACCCCCGGGGCGAGGAGCCGCTCTGGCCGGTCGAGCTGAGCTTCGACGAACCGCCGGTCGGCGTAGAGGAAGGTCCCCATCGGCTCGTCGAGGAACCCCACCAGCTTGGCGGTGAACTCGGCGTCCAGGTTGGGGAGCCGGATCGTCACCACATCGCCCACCTCCACGCCGATCCGGTCGGCCAGTGACCTTCCTGCCAGCACACCGTCGGCGGGCAGACCGTCGGGGAAGCCGTGAACGGTCGAGTCAGAGGGGTAGGCGGCCAGGGAGGTGGTGTATGACTGGGAGCCGAAGACCACGGTGGTCTGGACGGTGGGAACCGCCTCGACCCTCCGCACCCCGGCGACGCCCTCCACCTCGGCGAGAGCCTGGTCGGTGGCGGGCACGGTGAGGATCACGTCGGCGTCCTCGGTGGCCACTGCGCCGAAGTGGCGGACAATGGCTGCCTGCATCGTCTCGATCATCCCCCAGGAGGCCATCACCAGGGTGAGGGACAGCACCACGCCCAGCGAGGTGGAGACGCTGCGTCTCTTCACCCTCCCCACTCCTCTGAGAGCCATCAGCCACCTCACCGGTAGTCGGCGCAACGGTGGAAGCACCATCTCGAAGATGCTGCGGCGGCTCGTGGTTGTGGGGACGGTGCCGCGCATGGCCTCGGCGGGGCTGATCCGGAAGGCGGTCCGGGCCGGCACGTAGGCGCCGAAGACCCCCGTGACCAGGGCGAACGCCAGTGCGATGACCGGTGTGACGGGGTGGAAGCTGCGGACAGTGTCGGGAATACCCAGCTCCGCCGTGTAAGCCGCGGTGGTGCCAGCCCCCAGGGCCACCCCCAACAGGGTGCCGGCAACGCCTGCGACGATTCCCAGACGGGTCCCGTAGGAGAGGTAGTGCCGGAGGATCATCCTCCTCCCCATCCCCGACGCCCGAAGCACTCCGATCTGGGCCCGCTGGGAGATGACGAGCCTGGTGAGCAGGACGAAGGCAGCCAGACCGGCGGCGGTCATGAACAGAGCAGGGAAGGCGAAGCTGAGCTCGCGGAAGCCTTCGACGTCGAGCTGGAGCGCGGCGTTGGACGGCTGGTCCTCCTGAGCGATGAGGTCCCCGCCGCCGGACCGTCTCACCACTTCGGCGACCTGGGCGTCTGCGGCTTCGACGTCGACCCCGGGCTCGTAGGTGACCAGCAGCTCGGTGCTGACGAGAGGCCGGGGTAGGGACTCGATGAGCGACTCGGGGACGAAAGCGACACCGAAGGTGCCGGGGAGGGTGAAGATCTCCTGTCGGCTCCGCGCCGGCCACAGGTATTCGGCGGAGACGGCGACACCGGCCACGGTCACCTCTTCGAACTGGAGTCCGGCCAGCACCTCGAAGCTGTCCCCGACGTCGAGGCCGAGTTGGTCGACCATGAACTCGGCGATCACCACCTTCTTCGGGTCGTTGGGGTCCAGGTAGTTCCCGCGTTCGATGTCGATCCGGTTTATGTCTGGCTGCCTCTCCGGCGGATATCCCAGCAGGCGCCCGATGAACACCTGGTCGTCGACCCGGAAGGGCACCTCGGCCCGGTAGCGGACCTCCACCTGGTCCACGCCATCGATCGAGGCGATCTCGCCGGCCAGTTCAGGGCCGGTGCCAACGACGGTGACGTCGGCAAAGTTCAGCCGGTCATAG
>JBHHWH010000122.1:0-4939 GCA_046756405.1 Acidimicrobiia bacterium
GTCCTCCGCCTATGTGCCATCGGCATCACCACCCTTCCACCCGCATGGCCTGTGGACAGGTCCATTCCGAGTTCTCCACGTATTAGTTACACGCGTGTAGTTCGTCTGCAGCGCGAAATCCGGGAGATCTCCTGTCAAACTCAGGGTCCTGCTCCGCAAGCTCTGCCGGGCTGACCTAGTTGGAAGCACCGCACGTCTGACGATCGGGGTTGATGATCACGTTGCTGGCGCCCCCGTGTTGGCGTTTGACCCTCGTTTGACGCCACCTCCGTCAACCCCGAAAACCCCAACAACCACGGGCCTCCCCGTCCCAACGCCACCTACTTCTTCGTTTTCTGTTTGACGCGAGTGGGTAGAACCCCTGGTCAGACAGGGTTGCATGAGGCTCTCAAACAGGTGCGGTTTCAGACAGTGACAGCAGGTCTGCTGCCAGGCTGATCAGGAAGTAGATCGTGCGGGGTTTGCTGGCTCGTAGTCCCCGTGGAGGACGTCGGGGTCGATGTCCGCACCGTTGGGCCATGTGATAGTGCCCGTCTCTGGGTCGACGCGAATCCGGGCGAAGACACTGTCGTCTGCGGCGATCTCCTGAAAGACGGGGCCCCAGAGGAAGGGAGCGAGGTCGACCACGCGTTCGGACCCGTCGGAGAACTCGAGTCGAACCACCCGGTCCTTGATGACTTCCACTGAGGTGATATCAACCATGTCTGCTCCTAGGGGAGTGGCTCAATCGTACCTGGTGGCTCGTGATTTACAGCTCGCTCCCAACACTCGAGGAGCTCGTCTGCGTGGATTGACGCCCACTCCCGAACCAATCGGGCAGCTCTTCTAGGGAGCTCGCCTTCCAGGATGGTTCCATCAAGGTCAACACGTGCGCTGTGCCCGGCGTAGCGAGCGTGGAAGTGCGGCGGGTTGTGGTCACCGAAGAACATCAAGATGGTGATGCCATAAAAGGAGCTGATCCGAGGCATGTATCGAACGTATTCAGCACCTGTGACAGGTTTGACGTCGCGCATGTCCGTCTTGACGAGTAGGCACTTCTCCTCCCGTGAAACACCACCTACTTCTTCGTTGGGCATGGTTCCTCGAAACCTCAGATCAAACCAACCGTTCCTGACTGAGAGTTGGGGTGCGCTGGCGTTCATGCTCGATTCGCAAAGAACCGAATGATGTCGCCCTCAACATCACTACCCGATGCGGCCTCGACAAGCATGTCGGCCAACTCTCGATCGTCGGGATCGATGATTTGCCTTCCATCGAGACCGTTGTTGTCGAGAATCCATCTCGCCAGAAGTAGAGCAGTCCTCTTGTTGCCTTCGGCGAACCCTTGGGCCTTTGCGATGCGGAAAGCTAGAACGGCTGCCGCCTCCAGAGGATCGTTCAATCCAGCGATCGACTGGAGTGCCTTCTCAACGCGGTCGAGATCGTCGGGTTCGTCGAACCACTCGTCGGAACTTCGAACTCGTCGGTTGATCTCAATGACGAGTTGAAGGCTGGGCAGTTTCAATGATCGCGAAGGTACTGGAGGAGTTCGCGATACTCCTCAAGGCGCGCGTTCAGCCAGGCGAGCTCCTTTGCATCGAGATCGGTGTCGCGTGCAACATCTCTGGCTTCGGTCATAGTTAAAGGATATCGGCCGTCGGCGACAGAATCTATGTGATCGCGTTGGGTGTACGTCTCGAACGGCTCCCGGCGGTGCTCAGAGCGTCGTCAGCTTCGTCGCCGCCGAGGATCTGGACACATGGGACGACCTTGATCTGGAATACAGCTTCGACGATGCCTCCTTGTCCGCGGCGGTGAGGCGGTTCCGCGAGGCCGCGAGAGCAGAGGAACAGGCCTCCGCCGACCGTGATGCTGCCTTGGCCGCGGCGATCGAGTCGTTGCGGACCCGGGGGATGTCCTACCGGGACATCGGCACGGTCATAGGGCTTTCACATCAGCGAGTGGCTCAGTTGGATTCACGGGCTCGCGTTTGACAAGCAGCGTTCTCGCGCACATCGCTTCACACGAACCCGCGGATAGCCAACAACCCCAACACCGCCTGGTTCTTCGCGGTCACTCTCCGTGAGTGCGCTACTCGATCTTGGAGCACGCCGCCTGGATCGATTGAGCGGTAGCGATGGCTTCTCTCACCTCGGCTTCTCCGAAACTTGTTGATCCATACTCTGATCGATTGCGGTTGCGGCGGAGCCGGTCAAAACGAGCCAGTGCAGGTTCGTTCGTCATGTTTGCGAGGCTGTTGGCGTATCGGGCGAGTGCCCGGTGGGCCCCGGGTCGACTCTTGACTCGATGTCCGGTCTTCAAGAGGGCGGCTGCTACGGATTTGCGGGCTGCGTCGTAGGCGAGAACGTAGGCCCCGGACGGGTCGAGGTCCGCTATCCGGCGGGCAGCACCTAGGTGGCGGCTGGCATCCGCGAGCCATTGTTCGGCCACTGCAAGGTCAACCTCAACGGCCTCTACGAGGCCCTGGGCCAGAAGGTCTTGGAGGACTGTCATGTCAGGTAGACCTTCGGCCCACTCCGCACGGCTCGCTCGAATGCACCGTCGGCGTGCTCCCATTCGCCGGGGGAGCGGACCGTGACATTGACCGGACGCCCTAGTTCCGCCTCGACGGCGGAGACTGCGTCGTATACGGCGGCCACGTCCGGCTCCCCGATCACCAAAACATCGATATCGGCCGGGTTCGTCTGGGAGGGGTCGGCCCACGAGCCGTAGATGAAGGCCTCGCTGATGCCATCGATGTTGGACAAGGCCGAGCGGAGGAGTGGACCTGGCCCAAGGGTCTTGACTAGAAGGCCACGCAACTCCGGGTAGAGCGGGGAGGTCTGGTCTGGCTCCACCAGCCTCGTTCTTCCCACCGTGGTTGATCTCACCAGTCCGGCAGCCTGGAGGCGTTCTACCTCCTTGTGGGCACCCCCCACAGACGTACCTGCACGAGCTGCGAGGTCGCTCACACTCAATGGTTCGTCTGCATACACGAACAGGACCGCGAGAAGACGCTCCTGTTCAGGAGAGCGGAAGATCGGCAGTCGACTCTGTACTTTCACAATGCATGATGATATCTTCACACTACGTGAAAGTCAATGAAGGTCGGAGACCGCAACCTCAGACTCCTCAGAATATGGGTCCAGCCCCAACACTCACCTGGTTCTTTCCCTGCTCAGGGTGGTGACTCTCAGGTCGGGTCCGAGGAGCGGACTCGGTTCAGCAGTTCGAATAGGTCGCTACCCCACTACTTCCTCACGGGAATCGCTTGACAGTATTGAGTAAGTAGAGCATGATTTATGTCATGACGAATCCGGGTTACCTGATGGAGATGGACCTTGCCCTGCCGACGCGACGTGGACGCCCGTGGGCCGAAAGCGCCGTGTGGGGCGCGTTGTGGCTCCTGTCGACCGGGAAGGCCCCTGATTGGCTGGCAGAACACCAGCCGTCGCGCATCCGTAGGCGGCTTCATTCGCTCCGGACCGGCGGGCTTCTTTGGGCTGTACGCAATCGGGCAGAGGTCGCCAGATTCAGAGCGAGTCCGAAGGTTCTCGATGCTCTGCGACCGTATCTGCGGGTCAGCGGCGCCGCCGCTGTTGGCCTGGGCACCAACGGACGGCTGGAGGGCTATGTCACTCCTGACCGATTTGAGTGGATGAAGGACGGTTTCCCGATCGTCCGCGATGAATCCGGTTGTCTGGTGGTTCATGTCAGCAAGTTCGCTGCCCGTGTTGATGAGCCTGTCATGCCTCTCGCTTTTGCGGCTGCTGACATGGCTGACTCCGATGATCCATCGGTGGCTGAACGTGGGCTGCTTCTCCTAGATGAGTTGCTGCGAGAGTTCAACGGCAATCCCCGTCTTTGGTTTACTGCTTCGGATATCGCCCGAGCCATCTCAGATGAGCTCAAGCGGGGCGATGACGTGTTTGCTCTGCGCGTTCTAGCCAAGGCGTTGTCTGAGTTCCGGTCCTTGACGGATCCGGCAGATGTTGTTCGCTTTCTGCAGGAACCACCATCAACGGGGGACCGTCGATGGGATGTCTTGGTGGCTGCGGCGATCGCGCGGGAGTGTCGAATGCGAGGAATCGGTGCCCCGAAGTGGACCGACGTCGAAGGTGTGGAGCCGTGGTGGTTTCCGGGACTTGTCGATGAGATACTCATTCCTCTGACCATTCAGCGGACCCCTGCCGAGCTGGCGAGCAAGGGCATCTGGCTCGATGCGAGGGCTCTCTCTGCAGCATGAGCTTCGAAGTCGAGTTCAGCCGCGACGAAATCCAAGCTCTCCTCACAGAACTTGGTCGTCGGCTCCTCTCCCGGCACGTGACCGGGCGCATCTATGTGGCCGGAGGAGCGGCCATAGCCCTTGAGTTTCCGGAGAGGAGGGTCACCAGGGACATCGGTGCCGTGTTCGGCCCGGCAGAGGCCGTACGTGAAGAGGCAGCCGCGATCGCGGCTGAGTGGGGTCTTCCACCGACCTGGTTGAGTGACAGCGTTCGGGCGTTCCTGCCTCCAGCCGACGACCCCGACGCCAAGACCTATTCGATCCCGGGACTCGAGGTGAGCGTGGCCTCGCCCAGGTACCTGCTGGCCATGAAGATGGCTCCCGGCAGGCCGTCGGATCTCCACGATTTGATCCTGATCTTTCGGGAGCTGGGAATCACCCAAGCCGAACAGGCGGCCGACATAGCCCAGGAAGTGTATGGAGAGGAGTCTGTCTTGGTGCCTCCCCGTGACGAGCTGATCCTCTACGCCCAAGCGGTCCTAAACCGCATTGAACGGCCTCCTCCGCCTTGAGGGTGACCGCCGACCCGACCGTATCGGGCGTACTGGTCACCGGCACCACGGCACAAGAGCCCTCCTCCCCACACCAGGCGTGCCAGCCGTCGGCAACAGAATCTACGCGTTCGTGTTTGATACCGGGCCCCGAACGACTCCTGCTTTGTGTTCAGCGCATCCT
>JBHHWH010000123.1:0-4905 GCA_046756405.1 Acidimicrobiia bacterium
GTGATAACCATCCCTCAAGTTACGACATCCCCCTGTAGCGTGAACAGGCCCTAGCTGCACCTCAACCACTGATCAAACGCTGTCAGGAGGCTGCTCTGATCCACCGTCATGGCGGAACAGCCCAGTCTCCTACGAACGAGTCGCTCGAGGGTCGATCTGTGTACGGGGAGTCGGCACTGAGCGCTTTCGAGGGTCTCACCTCGATGGAGTCGTTCCGTTAGATGACTGAGGAGCGCCCAATGAACCAGCGCCAAAGGCGACTCCGGCAGGGCCGCACGATGCCAATGAGACCTCAAGGTGGCAGGGGTGCAGAACGCACGGCGTGCCAACCTCGACACCGAGCCAGGGACAGATTCCGACGAGAAGGCCGCATCAACGGCGGATCGCAGGACCTTTGAGCCAGCGATAGACGCGTGGAGGCGGTATCGGATCGCGTGGCGTGTGTCAGAGCGGAGCAGCTCTCCGAGGACTGCTGGGAGCTTCGAGTGGACCTCATCGCACCACAGGACCTTCCGGCAGTCGAACTCAGTGAGGACGGAAACCAGTTCACGAGTGAAAGGAACCACGACAATTGTCCGAGCCTGACTGTTGTCGCGACGCACAAGGCCAAGGGCAGTCCCCAGGAGCGTGGCGCTGGGCGTTGCGCATCCACCCAGGACTGTCGCTGCAGGAAGGTCATCCCGACCCCTCGGGGTGTGGGACACCTCCACTGCGATACCGGGCGGTGCCAAAGACTGAACTAGCAACCCAAAGGGCTTCTCATCGGTGATCACCCTGATCCAGCTCACTTCTTCTCTCTCTGTTCACTGGCCTACGGACAACTCCCGTGTCCGAGGACCTTCAAGGCCTCCGCCGCGCGCGGGATCCTGGCAGCCAGCTCTGTTGGAGACGCGGTCGATGTGAACAACGGAGAGTCTCGGCATGACCGTCGGAGGGTGACGGCAGGGGGCAAGTCGCCAAGACCTTTCTTCGCCGCAATGTCTAAGCAATCGGGGGACCACTGTCAATGCGTTGTCTCTCTGGTCAGCGGCATTGCAGTTAACGTTCTGAAGTGGCCGAACTGGCCCTACCAGAGTCGGTCGTAAGCACCTTCTTCCTTCTTTCTACCTCACTCGCGTTTCTAAGCCCGCGGGTTCATCGGCCAGTTGGGACGGAGGCCGCCCGCAGGGCGGCGGACCTCTGATACCACCCCGACGGGAGACCTCTCCACCGGCTCGCGGTGCCACTCGGGGGGCGGCTCTGACGTGTGGCATCACGGCGCGCCCGGAAGTCCACCGGAATCTGCGCCGGCACCGCTACCCGCGCCCGGACTCGGTCGGCATGATCGCAATCAACTGACCGGAGGTTACGAGGGGTACGATGCGTGGGACAATATAGATGACCTCGTCCTCTTCTCGCCCAGCGGACACGAGTCTGACCCCACGGATCTCCCAGCTTACGGTCATCCAGAGCCCCGGGGAGACCTCGCCGAAGGTGAGGCGCCCACCATGATTGTCTTCATCTATGTCGCGAAGCCTGGTTACGACGGTGAGGTGCGGTCTCCTCAGTTCCCAATACCGCTTGAGCCACTGCAACTGATGTCCTTCGACGAATGCTTCAAGAGACCTGTACTCGAACGTAACCTCCTGCGGAACACCCTCGGGGTCGAGCCAGATGGTCCCCGCGATGTCTACGTCGCCGTCGCGGACCTTGGGCCAGAAGTCAATGCCGTGACTCGTCTCACCTTCCTCCCGGGGTTGTGCCGACGTGGCGAGGCAGTAATCAACCGGAAACTGTGCGGACGCCAACCAGGCTGCCGTGGGGGCTCGATACTCGTGCAACGTATCGCTCACCACTTGGGCGAAGCCGTCCTCCCGTAGACTCTCCAGATCAACAGGAGGAACGGCGAAGGGGACGCGCGCCAAGACGGTGTCCGGTCTCCAACCCCACCGCTCCCCCTTCCAGTAGCGAAGCGGGCGCACAATTCTCACGACATACTCTTGGTCGTCGCGTTCGTCGTTCACGGATATCTGCTGCAACCGTGGCCGGACGAAATCCATGACGTGGTGCGCGCGCTGAAGGCTGTCAGGCGGAGCTTCACAGGCCGCGTCGGCGGACACGTTCAGGCCGGGGAGCGTGTAGGGTTCGGGCTGGAGCAAGAGAAGACCGAGGTCGAGTGAATCAGAGTCCGGAAGGGCAGGGTGCACCCACTCGGTCGTGCCGAGGGCCGTGACGCTGAGGCGCGCGCCCGCGAAGCTACTCACACGGAATTGGAACCTGCCTGTCTCGGTCGACATCGTCGAAAACGACGCGCTTCCCGGGAGAGTCACGATGACCATCGCAGCAGGGATCGGCGCACCCGTGATGGAATCCACGACGGTTCCGGTCAGATACGCCTCCTGAGGCGCGGCAGGACTCGGTGCGGCGGCAGCCCGGACAAGTGTGCCAGCCAGCATCAAGAGGGTCTTGGTCCTGGAGGCCCTAACGATCATGGTCCCATTGAATTCGGGTCAGCCGTGGCACACCCACCTCGTCGAAGCCCTGTATCCACGCGAATCGAGAGGTGGCGTCCAACAGCACTTCGTCGTCTTCGAGGGTCAGCATCAACCTGGCACCACCGCCGTCCAGTCGATACCACGGTCGCGGCGACCGTCCGACGTTCCATGCCTCGAACCATATGGCGCCGGAGTCGTCCACAAAGGTGCTACGCTCGAGGACTCCTCGCGTTGCCCTCCTGACCACGGGTCGCTGCCCGCCGGTGGGGAGCGCGTCCTCGATGGCCCTTCGGACTGCGGGCGGAGTGCCGGCACGACGTGAGAGCGTGCTGACCCAACCTTCGCCCTCCACGTCGAGCCAGGCCCTTCGATCCTCATCGGAGACGGAACCGCGCTCTGGGTTCCATGTAAGGGTGCTTCGCCGGTCCTCGCCGTCCAGACTGACGGTCTCGACCGCGAGCGTCGAGTCTTGCCTGATCGCGCCCACGGCTTGCCCCTGGGCATCCATCGTAAGGAGGTCCGCCGTGGAGAATGGATTGGTAAACCTGATTGGGGGACGCCCGTCCGAGACGACCACGGCGAGATCGTCGTCTTCCCTCTCTAGCCGGAAGAGGACACGATGCTCAACAGGCCAACTCCTCCGAACGAGCGCGATGGCCACCGTTGACGAGCCGGCCTCCAAAATCGCTACGAGGACTTCACCGGACTGGGCCACAGCGAGCGGTGCTATCCTGGCTCCATCCTGGAGGGGGAGCGCTGCCCACACGCTGAACCCGGAGATCACGCCAAGAGGTCGACCGTCGTTCGGATCGACTCCGGTGATGCGATCCAACCCAACGTCCGTTACCCAGAGCGTGTCGCCCACCAAGGACAAGCGCCACGGATCTCTGAACTCCGCAGGGCCAGAGCCTCTCCGGCCAAAGACGGATATTGATCCGCCCGGATCAATACGGAGCACCCCCGGAATCCGTGAGTCGATGGCCCACGCTCCTCCATCAGGACCCGCAACAAGTTGTTGGATCCGCGTGACCGGAACGGTGTCCGGGTCGATCCACGTGCGCTGCGCAACCTGGGGCTCGGCTTGTGCGCTGAGTCCTGACGCCATTATGGAATTGAGCAGGAGTACCAGGCAGAAGATACGTGTGCGACAGTCCTGCATTCCGCCTCCTTCGGCCAGAGCTGCCTCTCACCCCGGCTCATCGCGCTTTCGGCTAGACAGAATGGAAGGGCCGGCCTCCCGCAGATTTCGTGGGTTAGCGTCGCGGTTGAGGCAAACACCAGAGCCACATGCAGCGTACGAGCTGCAACTGAACAGGGGACCAGCCTATGTCCACCGTACGTTCCTCCATTCTGTGGGTCGGGATGGACGTCCACAAGGATTCGATCACCGTTGCCGTCTTCCGCGATCGTGAGGCCGAGCCGCTGCACGTCGACCGGCTACCCAATGACCACAAGCGCATCCGGCGGTACATCGAGCGGCTGTCGAAGACCGGCACGCCCCGGGCCTGCTACGAGGCCTCCGGCGCGGGCTACGTGCTCCAGCGTGCGCTGACCGAGTGGGGCGTCCCGTGCGACCTCGCCGCTCCGTCGCTCATCCCCCGCCGTCCGGGGGAGCACCGCAAGACCGACCGGCGCGATGCGATCAAGATCGCGCGTGACTTCCGCGACGACCGGCTCGCGCTCACGCCGCGTTATCGGCCGGTGGTGGAGCGGATCTGCTGCTTCCGCGGCTTCAAAACCCAGGCGGCCATGGTGCTGGCCACCGAGATCGGTGACGTGCGTCGCTTCGAGAGCCCGAGGCAGCTCATGGCCTACCTCGGACTTGTACCCGGCGAGCACTCCTCGGGTGAACGAAGACGGATGGGGGGCATCACCAAGGCCGGCAACGCGCGGGTGCGCCACGTGCTCGTTCAGGCGGCCTGGTCAGCTCGCAGGCGTCCCACCGTCGGAGCTGCGCTCCAACGCAGGCAGGCCGGTCAGGATCCCGATGTGATCGGCCACGCCTGGAAGTGTCAGCACCGCCTCTACAAGCTCTTTCACCGGCTCGCCGCGCGGAAACCGAAGCAGGTCGCCGCCACGGCCGTCGCTCGCGAGAGGGTCGGCTTCCTGTGGGCCGTGCTTCGTAACCTCGATCCCAGCCACCTCGAGCACACGGAGGTGCGTGACGCAGCCTGAGACTGAACCGCTTTCGATCACGATCCGAGGGGGAGCGTCCGGGGCACGATAGGAGAACGCCTCGAAACGTTATGGGGTCCGGCTTCGTGCCCAATCCCCGTGTCTAGACTCCGGCAAGCTCCCGACGAATCCGTCTCATGATGCTCTGAGCCCTCACCGGCTCAACCATCGAATATCAGCAGGATTCATCGTCGAAGACGCCCCGACCTCCCCCCGGATCACCCAACTTGACAGGGCCCTTCCATATCAACGTTCT
>JBHHWH010000124.1:0-4903 GCA_046756405.1 Acidimicrobiia bacterium
GCCCACCCCGATGACTCCTGGCAACGGCTACGAGGTGGACGATGCTGAGGTGCTCCCGGTCACGATCCCCGAGGCTGTCGAGCGCTTCGAGGTTTCGCCGCTGATCAAGGAGCTGCTCGATCCAATGCTGAGCGAGACCCTCGTCGGTCAGGCCAAGAGGGAGCACCAATTCATGATGGACTCAGGGGAGGAGGACCCGATGAACACGGTCACCCAAGTCGAACGCGACCGCTACCTGGTCGCCTTCTGAAGGAGCTCACACATGCAACTATCCAAGGTCATCGGGACCACGGTATCCACCGCCAAGGACCCCCAACTGGGCGGGGCCACCCTGCTCCTCTGTGCTCCCTGCGGCCTCGACGGCCGGGTGGAGGGCAAGTCGAGATTCGTCGCCGTGGACACCGTGGGAGCGGGCGAAGGGGAGGTGGTCCTGGTGGCCACCGGTTCCGCCGCCCGGGTGTCGGAGAAGACCCGTTCGGCCCCAACCGACGCCGCCGTCGTCGGCATCGTGGACACCGTCCGCGCCGACGGCAAGACCACCTACCGCAAGGGCAGCTAGAAGGGGGTGTCAGCAGACGGCCAACGGAGATGTCAGACAACCAAGTAAGCAAGCAAGAACGGCCGCAACCGTGGTCGGAGAGAAGAAGGAGGAAACCGAAATTGGCTGAACAGAGCTACAGCGCCCTGGGTCTGATCGAAACCAGGGGTCTCGTCGGAGCCATCGAGGCTGCGGACGCCATGGTCAAGGCAGCGAACGTCACCCTCGTTGGCAAGGAGCAAGTAGGAGGCGGGTTGGTCACCGTGATGTGCCGCGGTGATGTGGGAGCGGTAAAGGCCGCCACCGATGCTGGAGCCGCCGCCGCCGCCAAGGTGGGCGAGCTGGTGAGCGTCCATGTCATCCCTCGCCCTCACTCGGACACCGAGGCGATCCTCGCCGGCGGCAAGTGACGCCGTGGATGAACCATGGCAACCAATGATGACCTGGTCGAGGCGATTGTCGCCGAGCTCAAGGCTCAGGGACTGACCCAGAGCCGCCCGGCGGCGCCCAGCTACCCCTCGGCTCCGGCGGCCGGCGCACCCTCGGTGGGACAGCCATCGTCGTCGGTTCCCTTCGAGAGGGCAGTGGATCCGTCCCGCCGCGCCCACAAGGCAGCCACGCTGAAGGTCTCGATCCTCGGCGGCGGCAATGGAGGCCTCGCCATGGCAGGGCATATGGCCATCCTCGGCTATCAGGTGACCCTGTGGTCGCCCTTCTCGTGGGAGATAGAGCCCGTGGAGGAGACAGGCGGGGTGGAGATCATCGGCCCCGAGGTCCAAGGGTTCGGGAAGGTGGCCCAGGTCACCCGCAGCCTGGACGAGGCGGTGAAGGGCGCCGATCTGATCATGGTCGTCGCCCCCGCCCTCTCCCACCGGCCCTACGCCTCGCTGCTGGCACCGATGCTCCGCGACGGGCAACGGGTGCTGCTCAACCCGGGTCGGACTGGAGGAGCCCTCGAATTCGCCCGTACGCTGAACCGGTTCGCCTGTTCGGCGAACATCGTTCTCGGGGAGACCCAGACCTTCATTTACGCCGCTGAGCGGCGCGGACCCAACAAGGTCGAGATCCTCAAGGAGAAGTTCCGGATGCGCGCTGCGGCGTTGCCGGCCTCGGACAACGACGCCCTGATGGAGTATGTCCGCGACCTCTACCCGCAGATCGAACCGGCACAGAACGTGCTGGAGACGAGCCTGAACAATGTGGCACCGATTGTGCACCCCGGCACGGTGATGCTCAACACCCAGGTGATCGAGCGGACCGCCGCCGGCGAGGACCTCAAGTTCTACAAACACCAGGTGACCCAGACCATCGCCAGCCTGGTCATGGACAAGATCGACAAGGAGAAACAGGCCGTGGCCCGGGCCCTGGGCCTGAGCGAGGTCTGGTCGCTACTCGACTGGTACCGGGAGAGCTACCACGTGGTGGGTGAGGACATCTACGACGCCCTCATGCGCAACCCCTACTACGAGGGGTTCACCGCGCCCAGCCACTTTCTCGCCCAGAACCACATCCTCGACGACGTACCCAACTCCCTGGTGCCGATCGCCAGCCTGGGACGTGCTCTGGGTGTGGAGACCCCCACCATCGACTCGATGGTTCACCTCGCTTCGGCGATGTGCGGCATCGACTGGTGGAAGGAGGGCCGGACGACCGAGAGCCTGGGCCTGGAGGGGATGAGCCCCGCGGAGATGCTTCGCCACGTGGAACAGGACGCCTTGGGCGGCCGGTGCGCCGAAGGCGGAGTGTGTCGCGTGTTCGGCTTCTACCGCTGATGGATCAGGACCTCCGTTCGATCCAGCAGGCCCGCGACATGGCCGTAAAGGCGCGGGAAGCCGCCCGCGCCTGGGCCCACGCCTCCCAGGAGGAGGTGGACCGCGCCATCGCCGCCATGTCCCAGGCGGCGCGCCGCGCCGCCCCGGAGCTGTCGAAGCTGGCAGTGGAGGTCACTGGCTACGGGCGGGCCGACCACAAGCTGGTGAAGGACCTGTTCAACGCCGTCGACGTCTACGAGGCCATCGCCCGCCTCCGCACCGTGGGGGTGATCTCCTCGGGCGGTGACGCCGGGGTAGTGGAGATCGCCGAACCGATGGGTGCTATTGCCGCCCTCATCCCCACCACCAACCCGGTCTCCACGGTGTTCTTCAAGGGCCTCATCTCGGTGAAGGCCCGCAACGCAGTGGTGATGGCTCCCCACCCCCGGGCCGCCCCGGCCTCCCTGGCCGCTACCAAGGTGCTGACCGATGCCCTGGCCTCGGTGGGTGCTCCCGACAACCTGATCCAGTGCATGAGCGAGATCGACCTCACCGGAACCCAGGAGCTGTGGTCCCACTGGGCTATCGATCTGGTCCTGGCCACCGGGTCGTTGGCCATGGTCAAAGCCGCCTACGCCTCCGGCAAACCCACCTACGCGGTGGGTCCGGGAAACGTGCCCTCCTTCATCCACGAGTCCGTGGCCGACCTGGGAGAGGCCGTCGCCGGGACGATCACCAGCTCCACCTTCGATTACGGCACCCCCTGCGCTTCGGAGCAGGCGGTGATCGTCGACCGGCCCCTCGCCTCCAGGGCCCGGGCCTCCTTTGAGGAGCACGGGGCCCGATTCCTAGCCCGGACCGAAGCGGACAGGTTGGCCTCGGTCCTCATCACCGCCAAGGGCGGGATCAACCCCGAGATCGTGGGCCAGTCTCCCCAGACCCTTGCCGAGAAGGCCGGAATCAGGGTCGATCCCTCCACCACCATCCTGGTCGTCGAACCCGGGGGAGTGGGCCGTGACTATCCCCTCTCCATGGAGATCCTCACTTCCATCATCAAGTGGTACGAGGCTTCCGACATCGAAGGAGGCACTTCCCTGGCCCAGGATCTCCTTCGTTACGGCGGCGACGGCCACACCGCCGCCATCTGGGCCGCCGACCAGAGGGCGGCCGCCTCCTACGCAGCCCAGGTGAGGGCCTTCCGGGTGATGATCAACACCCCGTCATGCTTCGGCGCCATGGGAGGCACCGCCGGCGTCTCGCCTTCGTTCATGTTGGGCACCGGCACTTGGGGAGGGACCATCACTGCCGACAACATCGGCCCCCTCCACCTCATCAACCGGAAACGGGTCGCCCGCGGAGTCCGCGACTGGCGGGAGCTTCTCTCTGGATCCGACCAGCATCCCTCCGGGCTGGCACGGTCCACCCGGAGCGGCCAGATGATGGCCGAAGACCTGGTCCACCGGGTCCTGGAACGACTGGGCCAGGTTCCCAGCGGGGTGGGGGGTGGCCGGTGAGCGAACTGCGCGCCTACGCCTTCATCGACAGCATGCAGCCGCAATACGCCGCCTACGTGGGAGCCACCGTCCAGGGTGACACTCCCGTGGCCGGTATGGCGGAGCTGTTCGTGGAGATGGCCCCGTCCAACGCTATTTTTCCCGTGGCCGACGCCGCCCTCAAGGCCTCTGGGGTGAGGCCCGCCACCCAGTTCATCGAGCGGGAGTTTGGCCTCCTCGAAGTCCACTCCTTCGACCCCGAGGAGGTCAGGTCGGCAGGCCAGGCCATCCTCGACTACCTAGGAGTGACGGAAGAGGAGAGGCTCAAGCCGGTGGTCGCCTCCAGCCAGGTGATCACCAACGTGGATCCCTATCAGGCCCAGCTCATCAACAAGTTCCGCCGCGGGTCGCTGCTGGTGCCGGGCCAGACCCTGCTGGTGATGGAGGTCTTCCCTGCCGCCTATGCCGGGTTCGCCGCCAACGAAGCGGAGAAGATCGCCAACATCGACATCGTCTACGTGGCCAACGCCGGACGGTACGGGCGACTTTTCCTCTCCGGCACCGAAGCGGACATCCTCACCGCCCGGGATGCGGCCTCCGCCGCCCTGGCGTCGGTGACTGGGAGGGAGGCGTGAGCCGGGTCATAACCGTCCACGATGTGGAGGCTGCCGCCGCTGAGGGCCGGAGTCTCCAAGCAGACGCCTCCACCCTGGTCACCCCCCTCGCCCGGGATCGGGCGGTCGTGTTGGGGGTGGCCATCGAACGCCAGGCCGGCGCCGCGGTCTCCTCCAGGCCGGCACAGGAGACGAAGACCCTGGTCTTGGAATCGAAGGTGCGGACCATCGCCCGGAGGATGCTCCTCCGCGAGGGGCGGGATCTGACCGCCTTAGAGGACATCGTCGCCGCGGTGATGGACCGGTTGGGTCGCGACTGCGGGTGCAGGTGCTCGAAATGAAAGTCACGGTCGTCGGTGCCGGAATGGTGGGCTCCACAACCGCCCTCCGCCTCCTTGAGGACCGTTCTGCCACCTCCCTGGTGCTGGTGGATGTGGTCGAGGGGTTGGCCAAGGCCGTGGCCCTTGACCTGTGCCAGTCGGCGTCACTGCGCGGCCACACTATCGA
>JBHHWH010000125.1:0-4774 GCA_046756405.1 Acidimicrobiia bacterium
AGAAGACGCCGCCCGGGAGCCGTTTGATCCCGATGCGCAGCTTTCGAGTGTTGGCGCTGGCGCAGATCGAGTAGGACCGGCGCACGTCCTCGCCGTCGATGAAGGCCCTAACGGTGACGTGCTGGCCGGGCAGGTAGGAGAAGGTGTCCGCCATCTCAGAGGGGACGTCGCAGGTCACTGCGACGGCGTCGTCGGTCAGGGGTGTCACTTCCACCACGGTCAACGGGTAGAAAACCTGGTTGCTCACTTCAGTTCCTTGAAGTAGTCGAAGGGCTCCCTGCACGACTCGCAGACCATCAGCGCCTTACAGGCCGTGGATCCGAAGCGGGCCACCATCCGCGGCTCCGAGGCCCTACAGCGGGGGCAGAAGATCTCCTCCTCAGCAACGGGCGGAGCGATGCCGAAGGCTTCCAGCTTGGCCCTACCCTCGGGAGTGATCAGGTCGGTGCTCCAGGCCGGGCTGTAGGCGGTGCGTACCTCCACATCACCGACGCCCTCCCTGGCCAGGACAGCGCGGATGTCGTCTTCGATCTGGCCCATGGCGGGACACCCCGAGTAGGTAGGGTTAATCGTCACCACCACCTTCTCCCCCTCGACGTCCACCGAACGCAGGATTCCCAGGTCGGCGATGGTCAGCACCGGGATCTCCGGATCGGTGACGGTGTCGAGGATCGACCGTAGGGCTTCGGTGTCGAGGGCCTTCGTGCTCACCACTCCAACCCCGGGTAGGCCCGTTGCATCCACTGCATCTCAGTGAGGAGATGGCCGAGGTGTTCGGTGTGGAACCCGAGCCGGCCTCCGGTGCGCTGATACGGGTCGGTGGGGATCTCCAGGGTGGCCTCGGCGAAGACCCTCCCGATGGTGGACTCCCAGCCGGCGCGGTAGGCGGCGGTCTCACCTTCGAACATCTCTCCGGTGAACCGCCACAGGTCGTGGGCGGCGGCCTGGACACGTCGGTGGGACTCCTCGGTGCCGTCGCCGAGGCGGGTCACCCACCCGGAGGAGAAGCGAAGGTGGTATGCGGCCTCCTTGGCCGCCGTGGAGGCGATCCCCGCCAGGCGTTCGTCGTCGCCTTCCCTCAGGTCGGCCCATAGCTCCGCCTGGTAGGCGTCAAAGAAGAGCTGACGCATCATCGTGTACGCGAAATCGCCGTTGGGTTGTTCTACAAGCAGCAGGTTCAAGTACTCCCGCTCGTTGCGGCCCATGGCCAGGTCGTCCTCGCCGCGGCCCTTGCCCTCCAGCTCCCCGGCGTAGGTGTAGACGGCGCGAGCCACGCCTAGGAAATCGAGGGCCAGGTTGCCGAAGGCGATGTCGATCTCCAGCTCCGGGGCGTTGGAGATCCACTCCGAGAGCCTCTGGGCGATCACCATGTTGTCGTCGGCATGGCCGAGGAGCCGGGCCACCCCGTCGCTGTGGGTCAGCGGCGGAGTGCCCTGGGGAGGGCCGGCGGTGGTCCCGGCGCTCACATCTGCCCCACTTCGTCGGGGATGTCGTAGTGGGTGGCCAGGCGGTACACCTTCTCGTTGGCCTCCACGTAGTCGGCGGCGGCCTCCGGTTCGAAGGCCCAGATCTCAGAGCTGGGGACTACCCAGATGCTTACCCCTTCACCGCGGCGGGTGTAAACGTCGCGAGCGTTCTCCAGGGCGGTCTCAGCGTCGGGAGCGTGCAGGCTGCCGATGTGGACGTGGGAGATCCCCCGCCGGGCACGAATGAACACCTCCCACATGGGCCATCCCTTCCGGGAGAACTCGGTGGTCTCGGCGATCTCGGCTGACTCTCCGGGTGCTACGGGTACGTCGTAGGTCATGTTATTTCTCCTTCAAGCGGCGGTCCGGGACCGCTTCTTCGCGGCGTGGACCCGGGCCGCCTCACGCACCCAGGCACCCTCCTCCCAGGCCCGCACCTTGTGGGCGAGACGGTCACGGTTCATCGGGCCGTTGCCCTTGACCACCCGCCAGAACTCATCCCAGTCGATCTCACCGAAGTCGTAGTGGCCCCGCTCCGGATTCCAGCGGATCTCCGGGTCGGGGAGGGTCACCCCAAGGTATTCCGCCTGGGGGACGGTCATGTCCACGAACTGCTGGCGGAGATCGTCGTTGGAGACCCGCTTGATCTTCCACGCCATCGACTGGGCGGTGTGGGTGGAGTCGGTGTCGTGGGGGCCGAACATCATCAGCGAAGGCCACCACCAGCGGTTGACGGCGTCCTGGACCATGGCCTGCTGCTCCTCAGAGCCCCTCATCATGGTGAGCAGCAGCTCGTAGCCCTGCCGTTGATGGAAGGACTCCTCCTTGCAAATCCGCACCATCGCCCGGGCGTAGGGACCGTAGGAGCACCGGGTGAGCATCACCTGGTTGGTGATGGCGGCGCCGTCCACTAGCCACCCGATCGCACCGATGTCGGCCCAGTTGAGAGTCGGATAGTTGAAGATCGACGAGTACTTGTGCTTCCCCTGGTGCAGCAGTTCCTGGAGCTCGTCCCGCTTCACCCCCAGGGTTTCGGCGGCAGAGTAGAGGTAGAGACCGTGGCCGGCCTCGTCCTGGACCTTGGCGATGAGGATCGCCTTGCGACCCAGGGCGGGGGCCCGAGTGATCCAGTTCCCTTCAGGCTGCATCCCGATCACCTCGGAGTGGGCATGCTGGGCTATCTGGCGTATTAGGGTCTTGCGGTAGCCCTCCGGCATCCAGTCGGTGGGCTCAATCTTCTCCTCGGCGTCAACGATCGCCTGGAATCTCTCTTCCGGGGTCATCCCCCGACTATAAACGAACGTTCGTTTGTTTCCAATCCGTTCCGTGCGGGTTTATGGGCCAACATGGTCCGCGGATCCGCACAGAAAGGTTGGGCGACTACCGGCCGAGGTGGAGGCCCACGATGCGTGGCTGACCGCTTCCAAAGAGAGGTGAACCGACCGGCTCTTCATTCAGCGGAACAAAACCTGCCCGGCGGGCGTTGTCATCGGTACGGACCCGGCCAAAGGGGTCCATAGATCCCAAGGTTCCTTTTCGGACCTGAGATACAACCCATCCCTCCTCCCAAGGGCGTTCGGGGCGGCGGCAACGCCGCCCCGAATTCGTTATGTTGTGCCGCCGTGCCCCGTCAGACCTTTACCCACACCGCTTTCGCCGCAGCTCCCAGACCCACCGTATGGAAGACCTTGGACCGACCGGAGACCTGGGAGACCATCGGGGGCGTGGACCGGGTCGTCGATCCTGTAATCGACAAGGACGGACGGCTCCAGGGTTTCGGCTTCGAGATCGTTGCCGGAGGCCGCCGTTACCGGGGCCAGGCCGTCCCCCTTGCTCGCGAGGAAGAGCAAGTCATGGCGTGGCGTGTCACCTCCCCTGAAGTCCGGGGCTCCACCACCGTCGAACTCGCCGACAACGCCGCCGGCACTCGCGTCTACGTCACCTTGGTGGTGGAGGCTGCGGGGCTCCTCTCCACGATGTTCTTCCCTGTCGTGGCCTCCGCGGTGGGGAACGGCCTGCCTGGGGCCGTGGACAACTTCGCCGCTAGCTTCGGCTAACGCCTCGACCTTCCGCAGGGGAACCGAGCACGGTCTACTGGCGTCCAACGGTGTGATGAGCGACGGAGGACAACCGCAGTCCTATTGCCCGTCGTGGCCGTGGTCGCCTTTCTCGCCTTCCCTCCGGTCGATCACCTCGCCCCCGACTCAGCCACCTCGAAGGCGGCGACGGTTCGGATTGTCCTGGCCCTGCTCGGCGCGTCGGCGCTGGTCACGGGGATCCGCTGGGTGAACAGACGGAACAAGACCGTCGCCTGAGTCAGGCTTCCGCTTCGGCTTGGTCCTCGGCGAGCCGCTGGGCTAGTTCCTTCGCCTGATCGCGACCCTCGGCCAACTCGGCCCGGTCGGTGATCAGGGTCACCTGGTTGTTGAGTACCTGGATAAACCCACCGTGGACCCCTATGGTGATCCGTTCTCCTGAATCGGCCTGAATGGTCACCGGCCCTGTGGCCAAGGCCCCCATGAGGGGCTCGTGGTCGGCCATGACCCCCAGCTCACCGTCGAAGGTGCGGGCGACGACGATCTCCGCCTGCCCGCTCCACACCGTCGCCTCCGGCGAAACCACATCGAGCTGGAAGGTCTTGGCCATCAGGCGGCTGCCCCCTCCTCGGCCATCTCCGCGGCCTTGCGCTCCACATCCTCGCGGCCGCCCACCATGTAGAAGGCCTGCTCCGGGTACTGGTCCATCTCCCCGTCGATAACCGCCCTGAAGGAGGCCACGGTCTCGTCCAGGGGGGTGTAGATGCCGGGCTGGCCAGTGAACTGCTCAGCGACGAACATCGGCTGGGCCAGGAAACGCTGAATGCGGCGGGCCCGACCCACCACCAGCTTGTCCTCCTCGGACAGCTCGTCGACGCCGAGGATGGCGATGATGTCCTGAAGGTCCTTGTACCGCTGAAGGATCCGCTGCACCTCGGTGGCCACGTAGTAGTGCTCTTCTCCGACGATCTGCGGGTCGAGGGCACGGCTGGTGGAGTCCAGGGGATCCACCGCCGGGTAGATGCCCAGGGCGGTGAGCGGCCGGGACAGCACGGTGGTGGCGTCCAGGTGGGCGAAGGCGGTGTGGGGTGCCGGGTCGGTGATGTCGTCGGCCGGCACGTAAATGGCCTGGAGCGAGGTGATCGACCGGCCCTTGAGGGACGTGATACGCTCCTGGAGGAACCCCATCTCCCCCGCCAGGGTCGGCTGGTAGCCGACCGCCGAGGGCATTCGCCCGAGCAGGGTCGAGACCTCGGAGCCGGCCTGGGTGAA
>JBHHWH010000126.1:0-4682 GCA_046756405.1 Acidimicrobiia bacterium
TCCACAACCGTTCTGTGCGGGTCTTCAGGCCAGAACGGTCCGTAAACCCGCACAGAAGGGTTACTTCTTGCGGATCCTGAGCTTGGGCTCGTCCGGGGACTTGGGGTGGATGACGAGGATGTCGCCGTCTTTGACCACCTGGCGGTGGATCAGCTCCCGGCGAGGTCTGGTCCGGCGTAGATAGCCCAGGGCCACCAGGGCCAGACCAAGCCACAGCTCCTGGCGGTTGGCCTGACGCAGGCCACGAAACGACCGGACCGCTCCAGCCCGCAGCGGGTCGGAGTCGCCGAGAAGGGCTCGCCATGCTTTGGTCTTGAGTGAGGTCATCGGGTTACCGTTGCCGTCGGAGATCGACCATTAAAACAGTATGCGGAACAAGAAACTCGTCCGGGTAGTCGTCTGGGTCGTGGTGATCGGGATGGTGCTCAGCCTCCTGTTCACCGTAATCGGCCTGATCTCATGAGGTTCGGCGAAGGCGAGCCGGCCCTTCTCATCGACCCGAAGGGCCGTCACTTCCTGCTCAAACTGGAGTCGGGACGCACCTTCCAGTACCACCAGGGCACCGTGCCCCACGACCGGCTCATCGACGCCGAGGACGGTTCGTGGGTCGAGACCTCCAGCGGAACGAGACTCCTCCTGCTTCGCCCCCGCCTAGCCGACTACATCCTGAAGATGAAACGGGGAGCCCAGGTGGTCTACCCCAAGGACCTGGGAGCGATCATCGTCTTCGCCGACATCGGGCCGGGGATGACCGTCCTCGAGGCGGGGACCGGCTCCGGTGCCCTCACCCTGGCCCTGGTCCGCGCCGTGGGGCCTAGGGGACGAGTTATCAGCGTCGAAAAACGCGAGGACCACGCCGAGCGGGCGCGCAAGACGATCCGCCGCTGGCACGGGGAGATCCCCGACAACGTCGAGCTGCGTCTCGGGGACGTGGAGCCGGTGGTAGAAAAGGTCAAACCCGAGCGCATCGTTCTCGACGTTCCCGAACCGTGGCACGCCTTGGAAGCGGCGGCCGAGCATCAGCCTGGTGGGGGAGTGTTCAGCGCCTACCTGCCTACCGTCCCCCAGGTGCAGACAACGGTGGAACGGGCCCGGGAGTTGGGCGTGTTCGCCGAGATCGAAGTCAAGGAATTCCTCTTCCGGGATTGGAACATCTCGGGCCGTTCGGTCCGTCCGAGCCATGTGATGGTCGGACACACCGGGTTTCTGGTCTTCATGAGGAAGACCGACCGTCTCCGGGCCGACTAACCCGGAGAACTAGCCGCAGGCGTTCGTATACTGACCTGAGGCGACCCAAGCCAGGAGGTAGCCGTGGATGAGGGACGTAAACAGGACGAGGCAGCCCAACTCAGGCAGGTTGTAGCCGCTCTCGAGGAAGAGATCGCGTTTCTGCGCAACCGGGTACGCGACCTTCCCGCCAGGGCCGACGAGTTGGACGCCGAGCTCGTCCGCACCCGGGAGCGGCTCGAACGCGCCGTGTCCCAGAACGACCGTCTCGCTCAGCTCCTTGAAGAGGCCCGGGAACAGCTCGGGGTGCTCCGCGAGGAGGTGGAGCGGCTCACCACACCACCCAACAATTTCGGAACCGTGCTCCAGGTGAACAGCGATGGCACGGTGGACATCCTCACCGGGAACCGCAAGCTGCGGGTCACCGCTCAGCCCAACATCGAGGTCAAGAAGCTCCAAGTGGGCCAGGAGGTCCTCCTCAACGAGGCCTTCAACATCATCGACGTTCGCTACTTCGAGCCTGCCGGTGAGGTGCTGCGAGTTCGGGAGGTCCTCGACGACGGACGGGTAGTCGTGATCGCTCACGGTGACGAGGAGCGGGTCCTCGAGCGTTCTTCGATCATGGGCGACACCTATCTTCGCGTCGGCGACTTCGTACGGATCGACGCCAAGACCGGGCTCATCCTGGAGAAGATGGAGAGGCCCGAAGTCGAAGAGCTGGTGCTCGAAGAGGTCCCCGACATCACCTACGAGGATGTGGGCGGGCTCGCCGACCAGATCGAGATGATCCGGGACACCGTCGAGCTTCCCTACCTCCACCGGGACCTGTTCAAGGAATACGAGCTGGACCCGCCGAAAGGGATCCTCCTCTACGGACCCCCGGGATGCGGTAAAACCCTTATCGCCAAGGCGGTGGCCAACAGCCTCGCCAAGAAGGTCTCCGAACGCACCGGGAACCCCGACGTGCGCTCTTACTTCCTCAACGTCAAAGGTCCTGAGCTGTTGAACAAGTGGGTTGGAGAGACGGAACGCCAGATCCGGCTCATCTTCCAGCGGGCCAAGGAGAAGTCCGACGAAGGTGTGCCGGTGATCGTCTTCTTCGACGAGATGGACTCGCTGTTCCGCACCCGCGGTTCGGGGATCAGCTCCGACGTGGAGTCCACCATCGTGCCCCAGCTCCTCTCCGAACTCGACGGCGTGGAGTCGCTGAAGAACGTGATCGTCATCGGTGCCTCCAACCGTGAGGACCTCATCGACCCGGCGATCCTCCGACCCGGACGCCTCGACGTGAAGATCAAGATCAACCGGCCCGATCCCGTCGCGGCCCGGGAGATCTTCCGGATCTACCTGTCGGACAACACACCCATCGACGATGAGGAGCTGGCGGGGTTCGGTGGCGACAAGGTCGCGTGTATCGAGGCGATGATCGAAAATACCGTTGCGGCGATGTATGCCGAGAACGACGAGAACCGCTTCCTCGAGGTCACCTACGCCAACGGCGACCGGGAGGTCCTCTACTTCAAGGACTTCGCCTCTGGGGCTATGATCGAAAACGTCGTGCGGCGGGCGAAAAAGGACGCCATCAAACGTCAGATCGCCGGCGGACGCGGCGGGGTGAGAAGCTCCGACCTGATCGCAGCCATCAATCAGGAGTTCCGAGAGCACGAAGATCTGCCTAACACCACCAACCCCGACGACTGGGCGAAGATCTCCGGTAAGAAGGGCGAGCGAATCATCTACGTCCGTACCCTGGTCGGAGGGGATGACGAGAGCCGTCTCATCGAGAAGGTCTCGGCTGGACAGTATCTCTGATGGCCATCCACAAGGTGGTAGGCACCGAAACCGAGTACGGCATCGCCGTTCGGGGGGATCCGGGATTCAATCCGGCTGTCGCCTCGTCCCTGGTGGTGAACAGCTATCCGGGCAAGCGGGTGAAGGTGCAGTGGTCCTACGAGGAGGAATCCCCCGGCCGTGACGCACGCGGTTTCGGCCACGACACCTACGGGTTGGTCGACTCGGAAGGTGCGGTGGTCAACTCGGTGCTCGCCAACGGGGCCCGGCTCTACGTCGACCACGCTCATCCCGAGTATTCGGCTCCAGAGTGCCACGACCCCGTGGAAGCTGCCCTCTACGACAAAGCCGGAGAGAGGGTCATGTACGACGCAGCCCTGGCCGCGACCGAGGCGTCGGGCAAGAGGATCTCTCTGTACAAGAACAACTCCGACGGGAAGGGCAACTCCTACGGCGCCCACGAGAACTACCTGCTCTCACGGGAGACTCCCTTTGGCGAGGTAATCCGATACGGGCTCACCTTCATGGTGTCTCGCCAGATCATCACCGGCGCCGGCAAGGTAGGTCGGGAGAACGACCGCCCCGACGTCGACTTCCAGATCACCCAGCGGGCCGACTTCTTCGAAGAGGAGGTGGGGCTGGAGACCACCCTCAAGCGTCCCATCATCAACACCCGTGACGAGCCCCACGGCGATCCCTCCAAATACCGGAGACTCCACGTGATAGTGGGAGACGCCAACCTCTCCGAATACCAGATCTTCCTCAAGTTGGGCATCACCGCGCTGTTCTTGGCGGCCCTGGAGGACGGAGCCATCCCCGACCCCCTCGACCTTGCCGACCCGGTGGAGGCCTGCTGGCAGGTGAGCCACGATCTCACCTTGCACCGCACCCTCGAACTGGACGGAGGAGGATCGGCCACCGCCCTCGAGCTTCAAGGGCGATATTTGGAGTGGCTGGCGAAATACGCCGAGAAGGAGCTGGACGACCCGGTGTGGGACCGCGTGCTCACCGAGTGGGAGCGAACCCTTACCCTCCTCGAAGCTGACCCGCTCCAGCTTGCCGACACCCTCGACTGGGTGGCGAAACAACGTCTCTTGGAGGGTTTCGTGGAACGAGACGGCCTCGACTGGAGCCACCCGAAGCTGCGGGCTCTCGACCTCCAATACCACGACATCGACCCAGAGCGGAGCCTCTACCACAGACTGGTCGAGAGGGGCTCGATGCGCCGTCTGTTCACCGACACAGAGATCCTGGAGGCGGTCTCCACTCCGCCGCGCCGCACCCGGGCCTACTTTCGCGGCCGCTGCGTGACCGAGTTTCCCCGCTCCCTTGTGGCCGCCAACTGGGATTCCCTGGTCTTCGATGTCGGCGAGTCGCATCTCAAACGGGTTCCTATGATGGAACCTCTGCGAGGGACCGCCGAGGTAGTCGGCGCCCTCCTGGACGAAGCCGAAGACGCCGCCGACCTACTGCGGCGCCTAGGAGGTTGAGGAATAGATGTCAGACCGAGAGCGATCGCAGTCCAAGAAGAGCGGAGCCGAGGAGACCGACGAACAGGTAGAGGCGAAGACCGAAACCGAGGCCTCCCTGGACGAGCTGGACGACCTGCTGGACGAGATCGACGAGGTCCTCGAGGAGAACGCCGAGGAGTTCGTCAAGAACTA
>JBHHWH010000127.1:0-4558 GCA_046756405.1 Acidimicrobiia bacterium
AAGCGCAATTCGACCGGTCCCAACGGCCAGCTCCAACGCCCGAAGAGGCTCTCCGGCATACGCCGCCAGGAGGTCGATGGTGGCTTCGTCGACAGTGTCGAAGATCTCGTCGTAGTACTCGGCCCAGGTAGCCCCATACCTGGCTTCGTCGGGATCGTCCCGGGGAGGGCTGGTCCTCCTCACTCGGTCCTTCATGGCTCAACCCTGCCATATCCAGTGTCCCCGTGCAGGCCATTTTCCTCTCGACATCACACCGCATACGCTTCCCTCAATGCCTGCCAACCCAACGGTTGTCGCCGACCTGGAAGCCAAGGGGATCCAATTCCAGGAGCTGCCCTGTGATCCTGAACTGGCTGACACCGCCGCCTTCTGCGAAGCCTACGGGGTCCCTTTCGATCGCTCCGCCAACGCCATTTTGGTGGCCTCCCGCAAACCGGAGGGACACAACGCCGTCTGTGTGGTGCTGGCCGACTCCCGCCTCGACGTGAACGGGACCGTCCGTCGACGTCTCGGAGTACGCAAGGTGAGCTTCGCCCCCGCCAACCTCACCAGACAGCTCACCGGCCAGGAGATCGGCGGGGTCACCATCTTCGGGTTGCCCGAGGGTCTGCCGGTGTGGGTCGACGCCCGGGTGATGGAAAAGGATTGGGTGGTCGTGGGTGCGGGAAGCCGCAGCGCCAAGATCCGCTTCGACCCCTCCCAGCTCGCCGAACTCGACGGGTTCGAGGTGGTGGAGGGTCTGGCGAAGGTCCCGGAGTCAGCCTGACGCCGAGAGACGCCGTCGGAGCAGGAACCCGTAGCCGATGACGCCGATGAGGGCGAAGGAGAACCACTGAATGGCGTACCCCAGATGCGGGCCATCGTCGTCGAAGGTAGGAGGTTTCAGCGGCACGGGAATCTCGTTGCCCTGTTCCCCTATCAACACCAGATACACCGGCGCCAGCTCGTAGGGGACCTGGTTTTGGATCCGGGCGATGTCGACCCGGGAGAGGGCGGTCAACCTCCCCTCGGGAGGGTCCACCGGACCGAGGGCCTGGCGCTCCTGGGTGAGCCGAACCCACCCCTCGACAGTGACCGTTCCCTCCGGCGGAGCCGCCTCGCTGACCGGTACCTGATCGAGGATCAGAGGGACCCAGCCCCGGTTCACCAGGACGGCGGTGCCGTCCTCCCCCACCAAGGGGGTGATGACATGGAAGCCGGCGGTCCCCCGGTACACCTGCGAGCGGATCAACATCTCGTTGGCCGGATCGAACCTCCCGGTGAGAACGGCCCTCCGGTAGAGGAGGGAGTCGAGATCTCCGTCAGCGCCTGACAGCAGTGATCCGAGTGCGACGGGTTCTGCGGAGTAGCGCTGCTCCCCCACCGTGTTTACCAAGCGACGCTCCTCGAGCCGGTCGAGCTGCCAGAGACCAAGGCGAACGAAGACCACCGCGAGCACCACCACCAGCAGGTGAACGACCAACAGTCCCGGACGGAGAAGCTTGCGGTCCATTCAGGCGGCCAGCGGGATCTCCCCCTCCTCCGCTGACCCTTCGGCCGCCTCCTCGAGTCGGGATTCCTGACGTCGGATGGCCACCGGCTGAGCGATGAGCCGGGCGGCCTCCTCTTGGCTGATCCGACCGGCGTCGAGGAGGATTCGGGCGAGATCGTCAGTCCAGTACCAGGGCACGGTGAACCTCCAGGGGGTGGTGACGGGCGGGACTCTTTCACGATAACCCACCCGTCAACCCCTGAAATCGCCTGCTAGTAGCAGCCTACGAGACGGCGGTGGTTTCGAGGTCCGCCGTGTCGCGGGCCTCGATGGACTCGGCTACCACTTCGACGCGGCTACGCCGCCCGTCGTCGGCCTCCCAGTACCTGCGTTGCACCGACCCGACCACCATCACCCGTTCACCCTTACGGGGGCCTGAATCGATCAGGTCGGCGGGCGGGTCCCACAGTGTGACCGGGATGACGTCCACCCGTTTCCTCGGGTGGTCGGCGCGGATGGTGACCAGGTATCTCATCAGACGGGTCCCCGATTCGAAGACCCGTAGCTCTGGATCGGTGGCCAGCTGGCCACAAAGCACTATCAGGTTGAGGTCCATGGCACTCTCCCCTCTCTCAGATCGGGGAAGTGCGGCAGATATCAAGCTGCCAGAAGGTTGGGACAAGAACGGTCTCAGGAGATCCTGCGGCGCAGCTCCTCGATCCCTTCGAAGTCCGGTTCGTGTTCATCCAAGGCGGCGATCAGGCGGCGGGCAGCGTCACTGTCCCCAGCCGCCAGAGCCACCTTCGCTGCGACGAACCAACGGCGGAGCTGGCTCGGTTTGGGCGAGGCCACCAGGCGACCAGGCTTGATCACCTTCCACGCCTGGCGCGGCTTACCCTGATCCAACAGGAACGAGGCGTACACCACCCTGGCCTCGTCGGAGACGCTTGCCGAAAGGTCCTGTTCCTGAAGCCGCTCCCAGGCCCTGGTGACGTCTTCAGGCCGGTCCAGGGCCCGAAGGCAGTCCAGCTCTACTGGAGTGTGGATGAGGTCCCCGGTGAGACGCCTGAAGGTACGCAGCTCTCGGAGGGCCTCCTCCCAGTAACCGGAGTGGTAGGCCGCCAGGCCGAGGAGCTCGCGGATGGTGGCAGACCGTGGGGACAGCTTCTTCGCCTTGCGAAGCTCGGCTACCGCAGCCGGGTAACGCTCGTCGGCAAAGTGGTCCATGCCCCGGGAGAGGTGACTGAACGCCGGCTCGCGGCGGGCCTTGGGGGTGGAGCGGATGATCTCCTCTCGGACCCACTTCGGCAACGGTCCCGAAGGAACGGTGGTGATGCTCTTCCGGGGCGGCGGCTTGCGGTCACCCCGGCGGCGATCATCCCCCCGCCGGTGATCCCTCCCCTTGGGGCCACCTTTCCTTTTTCCCGAACCGCCGCTCACATCCCTACTCCTCACATGGGTGAGGGGCCGCCAACGGTAGTCGGCGGCCCCTCGGCGTTTGATGCCCGGCGGTGACCTACTCTCCCGGGGGACTGCTCCCCAAGTACCATCGGCGCTGACGGGTTTCACTTCCGTGTTCGGAATGGGAACGGGTGGTTCCCCGCCGCTATGGCCACCGGACAAACCTTGGTGCCTCGGGCAACCCGAGGACTCCATAGCGAGCACAAACTCATCGAGGATTCTCTATCCAAGCCTTCGGCCTATTAGTACCGGTCCGCTGAACGCATTGCTGCGCTTGCACGTCCGGCCTATCAACCTGGTGTTCTGCCAGGGGCCTTAACCCTTGCGGGTGGGAGATCTCATCTCAGGGTGGGCTTCGCACTTAGATGCCTTCAGCGCTTATCCCGTCCGTACGTAGCTAACGAGCCGTGCACTTGGCAGTACAACTCGCACACCAGAGGTACGTCCACCCCGGTCCTCTCGTACTAGGGGCAGCTCCCTTCAAATCTCCTGCGCCTGCGGCGGATAGGGACCGACAGTTTTGTTACTCCCGCTCGCATGAAAGCGAGTCGGGGGCCAGGTCATTTCTGCCTGACTCTGCATGTCGCCATGCAGCTCGGACTATATCTTCACCCATCAGGCGATGGGTGTCCGGCGTATAGTCTCTGAGGGTTCTGGGGTCCTAACACATCCTCCAGCGTCCACCTTCGATTGCCTAGAAGGTTTCCTGCCTTTCAGATTACGGCGGACCGCTGACGAAGGGTTATAGCCATCCTTCAACTCGGGGCGTCGTGTTACCCCGACTGAGAAACAGCCTTCTCCACCAGCGAATCCACTGAGGTAGGACTCCAGCCTTCCCTGCTGATTGTCCGCACCGATCGGATTTTCACTGCTCCTGTCACTAGACCCTACGAAAGGGGTGTGACACGAACGAGTACCGTCGGATACTCGGAGTTTCCAGCATATAGCCAGATTTTAAGACAGCATGGTTAGCTACTGTCTCACGACGTTCTGAACCCAGCTCGCGTGCCGCTTTAACGGGCGAACAGCCCGACCCTTGGGACCTGCTCCAGCCCCAGGATGCGACGAGCCGACATCGAGGTGCCAAACACCCCCGTCGATATGGACTCTTGGGGGGTATAAGCCTGTTATCCCCGGAGTACCTTTTAGCCGTTGAGCCATGGCGCACCCACGTGCCACCATGGGATCACTAATCCCGACTTTCGTCCCTGCTCGACTTGTAGGTCTCGCAGTCAAGCTCCCTTGTGCATTTACACTCAACGCCTGATTGCCGACCAGGCTGAGGGAACCTTTGGGCGCCTCCGTTACTCTTTAGGAGGCCACCGCCCCAGTGAAACTGCCCGCCAGACACTGTCCCTGATCCGGATAACGGACCGAGGTTAGATGCCCGTCATATGAAGGGTGGTATTTCAAGGTTGGCTCCACGAAAGCTGACGCCTCCGCTTCTTAGCCTCCCACCTATCCTACACATCACATGCCAGACACCAATGTCAAGCTGCAGTAAAGGTTCCGGGGTCTTTCCGTCCTGCCGCAGGTAGTGAGCATCTTTACTCACACTGCAATTTCGCCGAGTCTCTGGTTGAGACAGTACCCAAGTCGTTACGCCATTCGTGCAGGTCGGAACTT
>JBHHWH010000128.1:0-4470 GCA_046756405.1 Acidimicrobiia bacterium
GGACCCCCTGTGAGGTTTCTCGCCGAGGCGTTTCAGACCTCACCGAGGTAGGCCTGGCGCATCTGAGGGTTGTTGAGCAGAGCCTCAGCGGTATCGGCGAGGACCACCCTTCCCGTCTGGAGCACATAGCCCCGGTCGGCGATGGAGAGGGCCATGTTGGCGTTCTGCTCCACGACAAACACCGTGGTTCCGGCTGCATTGATCTTCTGGATGATCTCGAAGTTCTGGGCCACCAGCACCGGGGCCAGTCCCATCGACGGCTCGTCCATGAGCAGCACCTTGGGCTGGGCCATTAGCGCCCTGCCCACTGCCACCATCTGCTGCTCACCTCCCGAGAGGGTGCCTGCCTTCTGGTTGAGCCGCTCCTTGACCCGGGGAAACAGCTCGAAGATGCGCTCGAAGTCGGCGCTGAGGTCCTCGCCCTGGCGGAGGTAGGCGCCTATCTCCAGGTTCTCCCTCACCGTCATCCGTTTGAACAGCCGCCGGTTCTCCGGGACCATCGTGACCCCATGGGAGACCCGTTGGGCGGTGTTCCAGTGGTTGACGTCCTCTCCGTCTAGGTAGACGGTGCCTGTGGTGGGCTTTACATATCCGAGGATCGTCTTCAGGGTGGTGGTCTTCCCGGAGGCGTTCCCTCCCAGCAGGCAGACGATCTCCCCCGAGTAGATCTCGATGTCCACATCCTTGAGAATGTGGACCGCTCCATAGTGGGTGTTCACCTGGTCAAACTTGAGGACAGGAACTCGATTGGTCACTTGCCGATCTCCGCTGGTCGCCCCAGATAGGCCTCGATGACGTCCTCGTTGGAAGAAACCTCGTCGTAGGAGCCCTCGGCGATCTTCACGCCGTGGTCGAGGACGACCACCCGGTCGGAGACGTTCTTGACCACCTTCATGTCGTGTTCGATGACCACGATGGTGAGCCCTATCTGGTCACGCAACTGTCCAATCTGCTCCGTCAGCTCCAGCGTCTCCCTAGGGTTCATACCGGCCGTGGGTTCGTCAAGGAGGAGCAACTTGGGCTCGGTGGCCAGGGCGCGGGCGATCTCCAGGCGGCGCCGGTTGGCGTAGGAGAGGGCGAAGGCGGGCTGTTCGTGTCGGTAGCCGGCGAGGCGGGTGCCGAAGAAGGAGAGAACCTCCTTGGCCTTCTCCTTGATGATCCGCTCCTCCTCTTTGAACCTCTTCGTCTGGAGGATCGTCGCCCACATACCCGAATGGGTACGACAGTGCTGGCCCACCATCACGTTCTCCAGCACGGTCAAGTTGGGGAATAGCCGAACGTTCTGGAAGGTGCGGGCGATGCCGCGTTTGGTGATCTCGTTGGGGAGGTGATGGGCGATGTTGTCGCCGTCGAAGATGATCGTGCCCTCATCGGGTTGGAACATCCCGGAGATGACGTTGAAAAAAGAGGTCTTCCCTGCCCCGTTGGGGCCGATGACCGAGACTATCTCACCCTCTTTGATGTGGAAGTCGACCCCTCCCAGGGCCTGGATGCCGCCGAAGGCCTTCTTCATTCCGGTGATGTCGAGGAGTGCCATCAGACCGCTGCCTCCTCGGTGGCTTCGCCTTCGGGCTGTCCGTACTTCTCCAGCCAGGCATCCTGTCCCATCTCCTCCTGGTGCAGCTCCCGGGAACGCCGTACCGACGGGATCAGGCCCTCGGGTCGCTTCAGCATCATGTAGACGAGCAGCGCCCCGTAAATCAGCAGTTTGAACTCGGAGAACTCCTGAAGTAGACCCGGCGACTTGGGGCCACCCAGGACCCCGATCAGCACCACAGCGCCCATCATCACTCCGGGGATGCTCCCCATGCCTCCCACGATCACCACCACCAGGATGATGATTGACACCAGCACGTCGAAGGAGTTGGTGAACACCGTTCCCACCTTCGCCGAGAAGAGGGCTCCGGCGAAGGAGGCGATGATGGCTCCGGAGACGAAGGCCAGCAGCTTGGCCTTCACCGTGTCCACGCCGATGGCCTCGGCCACGTCCTGGTCTTCACGCATGGCCGCCCAGGCGCGACCTATCCGTGATTGCTGAGAACGGTAGGAGATATACGCCGCGAGGCCCACGAAGGCGAGGAGGAAGTAGACGAACGAGCGAGGGTCGATGCCGCTGATCTCACCGAAGAAGGGGACCGGGATTCCGGGAATACGGCGGATGCCCTGGGCCCCGCCGAAGAAGGGGGTGAGCCAGTCCGAGAGGAGCAGAATCCGTACGATCTCCCCGAAACCGAGAGTCACGATGGCCAGGTAGTCGCCTCGCATTCGGATCACAGGTGTACCCACCATGATTCCGGCAAGCGTGGCCAGCACGAGAACGATGGGAAGGGCCACCCACCAGCTCAGCTCCGGGTTGATCGTGGGGCTGAGGGTCGAGGTGAGAACTGCGGTGCCGTAGGCGCCCACGGCGAAGAACGCTACGTACCCCAGGTCGAGCAGTCCCGCGTAGCCGACGACGATGTTGAGGCCCAGACCCATGAGGACGAACAGGGCGATGTTGATGGCCAGCTCGTTGAGGATCCTTCCCATCAGGAAAGGCAGGACCAAGATGATGACTATCCCCACGAAGATGTAGATCTTGCGACGCTGGCTGCCCACTTCGGAGTCCCTGACACTGATGGCAAAGGCGGAGGTTCGGCCGGCGTAACGCTCCGACAGCCACCAGACAAGGCCGCCGATCACCAGGGGCGACCAGGGCTGGAGGGCGCTGGTGGGGGTGTAGATCAGGTCCAGTACCGGCTCGGCGAAGGAGAAGACACTGTTGAACACCGCCTCGAACAGGGCGAAGGCCAGGGTCCATCCCACCGCTTTGGTCAGACCGGCCCGGATCCGGTCGGAGAGCCCGTGGGTCGCGCCGCCCGCCGCTCCGGCGATTCCTGTGGCGATGAGCAGAACGATCAGACCCACCGGGATGCCCAGACCGAAGGTCATCTCCTCCAGCATGGACGGCCGCATGTTGGGGAAGAACTCGGTGATGTCGAAGGAGTTCACCAGGATCAGGTAGGGGAGAAGGATGGCCGCCGATATCAAGGCTGCGACTAATCCCTGCAACGCTCCTCCCTTGGGGTCCCGGACTGGCTCCTGGAGCGGGTTGGGCTCGCCTCGAGCCATCAGGTAGCCGACCACGAAGGAGATGCCGAACAAGACCAGGTAGCCCATGGTGACGAAGGGTGCGATGAGGAGGCGCTCGTTGAACTTCTCCACCATGCCGATCCCCGCTACGAAGGCCAGGGCACCGCCTCCGATGAGTCCGAGTTTGCGAACGCGAGCTGGATCCTTCATGCCCGCTCCTCCACGCCGAGCCGCTCACCCAGCAACCCCGTGGGGCGGAATACCAGCACCAGCACCAGGGCGGCGAAGGCGACGGCGTCCTTGAGCTGGGAGACCGCCGGGATGCCCAGGCCATCGAGGACCAGCAGGGGACCCACGCCCTCGAAGAGACCGAGCATCAGCCCGCCGAGGAGGGCGCCGGGAAGGTTGCCGATGCCACCGAGCACCGCCGCGGTGAAAGCTTTGATCCCGGGTAGGAACCCGGTGAGGAAGTCGATAGTGCGAAAGAGGAGGGCCCACATGAGCCCGGCAACTCCAGCCATCGCTCCTCCGACGGCGAAGGTGACCACGATGGTGCGGTCGACGTTTATCCCCATGAGCCCGGCGATCTCTTTGTCCTCCGCCACAGCCCGCATCGCCTTCCCGACGGTGGTCCGAGTTACGAAATACCACAGCACCACCATCGAGGCCAGGGCGACACCGATGACGAGAATCCGGGTCCCGGTGATGGGTAGGCCGAAGAGGTTGAACGTCTCGGTAAGGGGACCTGGCGGCGGCGGGTAGCTGCGGGCGGCCACTCCGAAGAGTCCGGCAAAGGCGTACTGGAGGAAGAAGGAGACCCCGATGGAGGTGATCAGCGGGATGAGGCGGGGAGACCCCCTCAACGGACGGTAGGCCACCCTCTCGGTGAGCACCGCCACTCCGGTGGAGACCGCCATGGCGATGAGAAGGATGATGAGCAGCGACACCCAAGGGTTGGCGTCCCAGAAACCGTTACGGAAGAGGTTGGTGGCAGCGACGAGAGCTACCAGGGTGCCGCTCATGAACACCTCGCCGTGGGCGAAGTTGATGAACCCCAAGACCCCGTAAACCATCGAGTAACCGAGGGCGATCAGGCCGTAGAGGAAGCCGGTGCTGATCGAAGAGACGACCAGGTCGCGCCACTGTTCCGGGCTCGGTCCTTCCCCGCCGAGGAACTTCTGCACCGATCCTGTGATCCCCACGACGATGATGATCAGCGAGGAGACCCGAATGAACCAGAGGAAGCCGTCAACCCAGTTGGGTCGGAATCGCCGGCCCTTGTCGTTTGCCTTCTTGGCTGTCTCTTTGGTAGCTGTCACGGGTCAGGGGAGATTAGGCCCTCTATGGGCTCGGGTGAAATAGGTGTGAGACGACCCCGAACCTCGGCGAGGTTCGGGG
>JBHHWH010000129.1:0-4449 GCA_046756405.1 Acidimicrobiia bacterium
TGACCAGGGTCGAGTTCATCCTCGAAGAGTTCGTCGTCGACTGCATCGGCCTTCCGACGCTTCTAGAGCCAGGGGAGAGCGCCACATGCACCATCGAGGACTGGGTGGCCGACGGCTTCCAGGTGCTCTGGTTCGCCGGCCTTCCTCCGAAGTGGCGCGGCTGGGGCTTCAGCTACCCCTTCGAGGAGGGTTAGGACCCGGCGTCGGCGTCCACCTGCTCTTTGAGAACCTCGAGAATGCCCCCGGCGCGGAGAATCCTCCGCATCTCCTCGGGCAGGGGCTCACCGGGGAGACGCTCTCCGTTCGCCGAATTGGTCAGCTCCCCGGTGGCCAGGTCGACCTCAATCTCGTTCCCGTCGGATATTGCACGGTGGACACCAGGACACACCAGGACCGGCAGACCCACCGCCACCGCGTTGCGCATGAACAGCCTGGAGAAGGATTCGGCAACCACGCAGGCCACGCCCAGGACCTTGAGATTCTCGGGGGCGGTCTCCCGGCTGGAGCCGCAGCCGAAGTTGCGTCCCGCCACCAAGATGTCACCCTCCTGAACCCGGCGAGCGAAGTCGGGGTTGACCGACTCCAGGCAGTGTCGCGCCCGCTCCTCGATCGTCGAGAGCGCATAGGCGCCCGGGGAGAGCACGTCGGTGCTGATGTCGTGGTCGAACTTCCACACCCGGCCCCGGAGCACGTCAGACATGGGCTACCTCTACTTTCCTGGGGTCGGTGATGGAACCGGCCAGCGCCGAGGCGGCCACGGTCTCCGGGGAGGCGAGGAAGATCTCCGCGTCGGGGCTGCCCATGCGGCCGATGAAGTTCCGGTTGTGGGTGCCGATGCAGCGCTCTCTGGGAGCGAGAAGGCCTCCGTGACCTCCGAAACAGGGTCCGCAGCCCGGTGCCAGCACCGAAGCTCCAGCTTCGACGAGCGTGGTGAGAACCCCTGACTCGACCGCCTCCTCCAGCACACGGTGCGAGGCCGGCGCTACCAGCAGCCGCACCCCAGGAGCAATGCGCCGGCCTTCGAGGATGGTTGCCGCAGCCCGGAGGTCTTCGATCCGCCCGTTGGTGCAGGAACCGATGAAGGCCTGCTGGATGGCGACGCCCTCCACCTCCTCCACCGGGCTCACCCGGTCAACTTCGCTGGGTAGGGCGATCTGGGGTATCAGCCCGGACAGATCGATCTCGTAGATCGCCTCGTAGCGGGCATCAGAATCGGGGGTAAAGGAAGCCAAATCTTCGACACCTCGCTCGGCGAGGTATGAAGCGGTGACTTCGTCGGCGGGGAAGAGCCCGAACTTGGCGCCCATCTCCAGGGCCATGTTGGAAACGGTCAGCCGGCCGGCCATGTCGGCTTCGCCGGCGGCGGGACCGCCGAACTCCATAGCCTTGTACTGGGCGAAGTCGGCACCGAACCGTCCTGCCAGAAACAGGATCACGTCCTTCCAGGAGACCCGGGACAGGAGCTGACCGCTCAGCTCGAAGCGCAGGGTTTCGGGTACACGAAACCAGAGCCGGCCGGTGGCCATGACATAGACCATGTCCGAGGTGCCGATCCCGGTCCCTCCGGCGCCGAGGGCGCCGTAGGTGGTGGTGTGGGAGTCCGACCCAACGATGAGCATCCCCGGCCTCACATGACCTCGCTCCGGAAGAAGCTGATGGCAGATCCCCTCCCCGGCGTCGTAGAAAGCGGAGATGCCCTGCCGGGCGATGTGCTCCCTGATCCTCTGGTGGGTCTCGGCCGCTTCGGCCGAGGGCGCGGGCACCAGGTGGTCGATGACCACCACCACCCTGTCGGGGTCGAATACCTTGTCGATCCCCAGGGTGGCGAGGGTGTCGAAGATCCGGGCGGCGAAGATGTCGTGGGTCATCGCCAGGTCGATGTCAGCCACCACGAACTCCCCCGCGGAGACCTTCTCCCGCCCTGAGGCCCGGGCGAGGATCTTCTCGGCCAGGGTCATACCCGCCGCGTTCATGCGGCTCCCAGACTGCGTCCACCGCAGACGTACATGATCTGACCGGTGACGTAGGAGGCCTCGTCGGAGGCAAAGAACAGAGCGGCGTTGCCGAGGTCCTCGGGGGTGCCGAGACGGCCCATGGGGACGGTCTTGACCAACCGCTCCTGGACCTCCTCTTTCAGGCCCTGGAACAAGGGTGTGTCAACCAGCGCGGGAGCTATGCAGTTGGCGGTGATGCTGTAGCGGGCGAACTCCAGCGCCAGGGTGCGGGTGAGGCTGACCACCGCTCCCTTGGATGCCGAGTAGTTGGCCTGGCCGGCACCTCCCAGCCAGGCTCGAGAGCTGATGTTGATGATCCGCCCGTGCTTCTGCTCCATCATGTGCGGGGCCGCGGCCCTACAGCAGAGGAACTGGGACTTCAGGTTCACCCTGAGCACGTCGTCCCAGTTCTCCTCGCTCATCTTCACCAGCCAGCCGTCCCGGGCGATACCCACGTTGTTCACCAGGATGTCCACCCGGCCCCATTCGTCGATGGCGGCCTGGATCAGACTCTCGGCGCCGTCGGCGACAGAGACGTCCGAAACGTGGCCGATCGCCGCGTAACCGGCCTCGGTGTAGTCGGCCACAACCTTTTCCACCTTCTCCGGTACCAGGTCGTTGACGACGACCTTCGCTCCGGCCCGGGCCAGCACCCGGGCGATCCCCTCCCCGATGCCCTGCCCGGACCCGGTGACGATGGCAACTCGATCCTTTACGGTCATCTTCAGGCTCCTCCTCTCATCTCCCCTTGAACTCAGGGCTCCGCTTCTCCACGAAGGCCTTGATCCCTTCCTCCCGGTCCTCGCTGGCGCGCAGGATGGCGTGGCTAGTGGCCTCCAGCTCCAGCCCCGTCTCCAGGTCGGTCTCCAGGGCCCGGTTGACCAGGGCCTTGATCCGATCGTGGGAGAGCGGCGCCCGGGTGGCGATGCGCTCGGCCATCTTCATCACCGCGTCCATCAGCTCGTCGTCGGGGACCACTCGGTTGACGAGGCCCATGCGCAGGGCGTCTTCGGCGCTGATGTGGTCGGCGGTGAACATCAGCTCCTTGGTGAAGGCGGGTCCGATGAGACGGGTGGCCCGCTGGGTACCCCCTGCCCCGGGCAGGCTTCCCACCTTCGCCTCGGGGAAACCGAGGCGGGCGCCTTCGGCGGCGATCCGGATGTCCCCGGCCAGGGCCAGCTCCAGTCCACCGCCCAGGGCATAGCCGCGGAGGGCGATCAGCACCGGCATGTGCAGGTTCTCCAGGCGTCCGAAGACCTGGCGTACCAGGATCCCCAACGGGTCGTGGATCAGACCGGGCTCGAACTCCTTGCCGCGGCTCTTCAGGTCGGCTCCGACACAGAAGGCCTTCTCCCCTGTCCCAGTGACCACCAGCACGCGAATGTCCGGGTCGGCTTCCACCCGGTCGAGGATGCGGCCCATCTCCTCGAGCATCGGCACCGTCAAGGCATTGAGGGCCTGGGGTCGGTTGAGGGTGAGGACGCCTACTGCGCCCCGGCTCTCGTAAAGGACCGGCTGCTCCTCGGTGGACTCGGCCACTTCTCGCTCCTCTGTCTGAAGGCTCTGATCCGACATGTCTGTCTCCTTCCTTCTTCAGCTCAGCTCTGCATCTATCCGGGCGACCCCCACAACACCCGCCTCTATCAGGCCCTGGATCTCGGTGTCGTCGAACCCGAGCTCGCCGAGAACCTCCTTCGAATGCTCCCCGGGCAAGACCGGCGGCAGACCCGAGCCCTCCCGTGGCTGGGCGGAGAACCGTCCCGGGTAGCCCGGAGTCTGGATCTCCCCTAGGTGGGGATGTTCGACAGTGAGAATCACCCCGCTCTGCACCACATGCTCCTCGGCCACCAGCTCCGGGTAGCTGAGGAGTGGCCCGCAGAGGACGTCAGCCTCGTCCAGGATCTTGATCCACTCGGCGGTAGTCCTGGTGCGGAAGATCTCCTCGAGGATGTCGTGAAGGTTGTGACGGTCCCTCACCCTCTTCTCGTTGGTGTCGAAGCGCTCATCGGTGGCCAGCTCGGGAACCCCGAGAGCCCCACAGAGAGCCGGCCACCGTTTCGGGGTGTAGGCCGCCACCATCACATACCCGTTGGCGGTCTCGAAGGCCTCGTTGGGAGCGGCGTAGGGAGCGGCACTCCCCAGCCTCCTTGGTGGCGCACCGTCAGCAAGGAACATCGACAGGGGAACCACCTGATAGGTCAGGAGGGCTTCCAGCAGCGAAACGTCGACGCGCTGGCCGCGTCCGGTGCGCTCCCGTGCCAGCAGGGCAGCGAGGACCGCCTGGGTTGCATAGGCGGCGCCGGCCATATCGGCCGCGGGCACGCCGACCTTCACCGGTGGACCGTCCTCAGTGCCGGTCACGCTCATGATCCCTCCCATGGCCTGGGCGACACCATCCACGCCGGGACGGTCACGCCACGGCCCCTCCTCGCCGAAAGCGGAAATGGCCACGTAG
>JBHHWH010000130.1:0-4411 GCA_046756405.1 Acidimicrobiia bacterium
GTCCGGGGCAGTCTTGCGGGACGGAACGTTTGTCGTTGATGGTCCACCATCATCGACACTGACGGTGGAGTGGAGCAAGGTCTCGGGACCCGGGTCAGTGGCTTTCGCGGATTCCCATGCTGTCGACACCTCGGCGACATTCTCAACGGGTGGTGTCTACGTGTTGCGCCTGACGGCGACTGACGGAGCCCTGACGGCCTCGGACGAAGTGACGATCACCGTGAAGGTGCACACGACAGGTTTGGTCGATCCGAAGACGGGGATCTGGTACTTATATGGTCGCGATGGGAGGCTGGCAACTTCGTTCTACTACGGCAATCCAGGGGACTACCCGTTCTTGGGAGACTGGGACTGTGACGGAGTCGAGACACCGGGGTTGTATCGCCAGTCCGACGGGTATGTGTACCTACGCAACTCGAACACTCAGGGAGTAGCCGACGTCAAGTTCTTCTTCGGCAACCCTGGCGATATTCCGCTTGCCGGGGACTTCAACGGCGACGGCTGCGACACCGTCTCCATCTACCGGCCCTCAAACCAGACTTTCTACATCATCAACAGGCTGGGGTCGGATGACAAGGGGTTAGGTGCAGCAGAATTCTCCTATGTATTCGGAAACCCCGGGGATGTGCCTTTCGTAGGTGACTTCGACGGCGACGGGATAGAGACCGTTGGCCTGCACCGAGCGTCGACAGGCGTGGTCTACTTCAGCAACAGCCACTCGCAAGGAGTTGCCGACGCTCAGTTCATCTTCGGCGATCCCGGCGACCGGCTGATAGCCGGAGATTGGACAGGAGATGGAGTGTTCACTCCGGGAGTGTTCCGACCGTCGAACACGACCCTATACCTCCGATATACGAACACTCAAGGCGTCGCCGACTTTCAGATGACAGTAGGTGAGCCAACGTGGCTGCCCGTTGCGGGAGTGACGGCAGCCGGGTAAGTGCGCCCAATGTGTCTGCGCGAACGGCACTTAGAAAGGAACAGCCGTGCCGCCAGGCTCCGGGCTCTGCCTGCCGCTGCAGTAGCCGGAAAGCTCTCCGGTAGCGCGCTTGAGCGCCTTCTCCGAGACAGCCTACGCTGCGGCTCAGCCCCGTGGAACCACCCTCACCGGTAACCCTCCCCGTGGTTTGAGGGTGACCGCTAAAGCCGGAGGCCGGGGGAGAGGCCGCACCGGTTCGAAGATGAAACGCTGGGCCATCTGGGCCAGGAGCAACACTCCCTCGGTGGTGGCGAAGCTGTTGCCGATGCAGAGGTGCGGGCCGGCTCCGAAGGGAGCCCAGGCGTAACGATGCCGTGACTCTCTGGCCTCAGCGGTGAAATGATCCGGATAGAAGGTGTCCGGGTGCTCCCAGAAGTCGGGGTGGCGGTGCACGTTGTTGACCACCAGCAGGGCGATCGCCCCCGGTTCGACGGTGTACCCGCCCAGCTCCGTGGAGGTTGCTGCCATCCTCCCGTTGATGGGTACGGGAGGGCGGAAGCGGAGGGCCTCGTCGAAGACCATCCGGGTGTAGGTGAGACTGGCCAGATCGGCGGCGGCGTTCACGTCGCCCGCGTCGTCGACCTCTTCCTGGAGGCGGGCCAGGACCTCAGGTTTCTGCATCAGTTCATGCCATGCCCAGGTAAGAGCGTTGGCGGTGGTCTCGTGACCGGCCCCGTAGATAGTGGCTACTTCATTGCGGATCTGGCCGTCGGTCAGGCTGCGCCCCGTTTCGGCGTCGGTGGCCTGTAGCAGCATGCTGAGGAGGTCCTCTCCGGGTTGACCGGATTGGCGCCGCTCTCGGATCAGACGGTAGATGAGGGCATCCAGATCCTCCAGAGCCCTGCGGAAACGAACGGCTGCCGGAGTTGGCCAGTGGGGAGGCAGGTTGATGAAGGCACGCGCCCGGCGGGAGACGTATTTCAAAGCCTCATCGACGGCGGCTCCCACCTGGTCTGCATCGCCGGAGATGTCGGCGGAGAACATGGTGCGGCTGATGATCTCCTGGGTGACCCGCCTCATCTCCACCATCAGGTCGACCACCGCGCCGCTGGCAGCAGCCCGGTCCAAGCGGTCCAGCATGCGGCGGCCGGCGGCGGCCATGAGCCCCACCATCCTCTCGACACGGTCGCGGTGGAAGGCCGGGTTGATGATCCGTCTTCGCCACTCCCACTCCTCGCCGTCGGTGGTAAGCAGTCCGTCGCCCAGAGCCAGTTTCAGCCCGAAGGGACGCCCCGGCGGGAACTCGTATATCCGATGCCAGGCGTCTCTGCCCTTGACGAGTACCTGGTGGATCAGGTCGGGATGGGAGCAGACCCAGAGGTCCCGGCTTCCGAATCGCACGTGGTACAGGTGGCCGTGGGTGCGCCACCCGTAGCGGAAACCGGCCAGTTCGTCGCGGCGGAACAGCGGAGTTCGGGCCAGGGCCATGAACCGGCTGGGACCAGGAGTGGTCATGGTCCCAGAGGCTAGGTCAGGAGGTCGGCTGCTCCACGTCGCCGGCACCGCTGACGGAGGCGTCTCGCTCTACTTCGAGACCAGGACCGTAGGTGTCTCGCCAGATCACCGTGGTGTATAGCCAGATGGCGGTAGCTATGAGGATCAGTGGAAAGGATCGGGCCACGTAGGGGTAGGTGCGTTCGGTGGCGCCTAACCATCCACCGGCGATGGCGCCTATGGGAAGGGTCGCCCAGCCGATGGAGCGAGTCGCGCTGATGACCCGGCCCAGCATCGGCTCGGCTGCATAATGCTGCCGGATGGTGGCCAGGGGAATGTTGATGATGGAGACACCGCTCATCCATAGGGCCTGGAGGGCAAAGGCGGCTACGCCATAACGGGTGAACATCACCGCCAGCAGTCCCAGGCCGGCGACGGTCATTCCCACGACGAGGGTGCGGCCGAGGCCCAAACGCCGGGTGATATGGGGTGCTATGAGGGCACCGATGACGCCTCCGACACCCATGAAGAAGAAGAGCACGCCCACTTCCGCCTCGTTGCTCACCTTCAGCACCACGAAAGCCAACACCACGAAGGTGGCCTCGATGAAACCCATGACGAAGTTCGGGATCGCCGCGGCGAAGGTGGTGATTCGCAGCCTGGGCTCCGACCAGATGTAACGGAGACCGTTGACGGCTTCGGTGAGGAAGGGGGAACGCTCCTCGTCCGGGTCTCGATGATGGGCGACCCGGCCTACCCACTTGAGAGAGATGGCGGACACGACGAAGGTGAGCCCGTTGACGAACAAGCCCACCCCCGGCCCTGCGAAGACGGCGACCAGCACCCCGCCTACCAGGGGGCCCACGGCGAACATCGCCTGCTGGATAGCGGCGACATACGAGTTGGCGTCGGCCAGCTTCTCCCGGTCTACCAGAGCTGGAATCACCGCATACAGGGCACCGTCGAACAGCGTCGTCATCGAACCGATGAGAAAGGACATGACGAAGACGGTTCCGACCCCATATTCGCCCACCGTGGCCGCCAGGTAGAAGAAGGCCGAGGCGCGGAGCAGGTCGGTGGCGATCATTACCGGGCGGAGATGCCAGCGGTCGAGGAGAACACCACCGATCACGCCGATGAGGAGGGTAGGCACCGTCTCCAAGGCATAGGCGATAGAAAAGTCGAGGGTGCTTCCTGACCCGGTTGCCTGCTGGATGTGCAGAACCAGGAGCGGGATCGTTAGAAAAGCGATGTAGGTGCCGAACTGGCTGACGGTCTGGCCCACCCAGACCGCCAGGTAGCGGGGCCCCAGAGACCGCATCGTGGCGATGAATCTCACGGGTTGGCACGATAACCAGGACTGGCGCGGTGTCCAGGGCTTGTTAGATTTCTTCCATAGTCATGGCCGACCCCCAGGAAATCCCGCAGATCGCCTCCGAACTGGTGGAGATGTCGCGGGAGTACCTGCGCCAGGAGACCATCGAACCCGCCAAACGCCTCGGCAAGCACGCCGCGATGAGTATTGGTGGTGCGGTAGCGCTGTCATTGGGCGGCTTCTTTTTCGCTTGGGGCCTCTACCACCTCCTCAAGGTGGTACTGCCGGAAGGCGAGTGGTACGTGGTGCTGTCCCGTTTTCTCACCGCCGTCGGCGCTGGGGGCGCAGCCGGTCTGGTGGTTTGGAGGATGCAGAAGTGAGCATCACCCGGGACGACATCGAGGCTAAGGCCCAGGAACTCTTCGGGGCGGTGGAGGAGACCCGACGCTCCCTGAAGGACAAGGCCGTGCTGGGTGCCGTCGCGGTAGCGGCCGTGGTTGCCGTCGCCTTCATCATCGGCCGCAGGCGTGGCTCTAAAGGCAAGACCATCGTCGAGATCTACCGGGTCTGAAATCGTTCTGTGCGGGTCTCTAGGCCAGAACGGTCCGTAAACCCGCACAGAAAGTTATCCACAACCGTTCTGTGCGGGTCTTCAGGCCAGAACGGTCCGTAAACCCGCACAG
>JBHHWH010000131.1:0-4347 GCA_046756405.1 Acidimicrobiia bacterium
GAGGCGGTGGAGGCCCTCACGCTGGGAGGGCCCGAGGCCATTGAGCGCCTTGTTGCGATCGGCGCCCGATTCGATCGCGACGAGGAGGGCCGGCTCCTCCTGGGACGCGAGGGAGGCCACCACGCTCGCAGGGTGGTTCATGCCGATGGGGACGCCACCGGAGCCGAGGTGATGCGGGCCCTCCTGGCGGCTGTGGAAGGGAGCCACACGGTGGAGGTGATCCCGGCTCGCGCAGTAGACCTAGTACGAATCGGGCGCCGTGTCGCAGGGGTGGTCACCGCCGACGGCAAGAAGCGAAGGCTCTACGTGGGGACCGGAGTCGTGCTGGCCACTGGTGGGGCAGGCCGGATCTATGCCCAAACCACCAACCCGGGGGCAGTCACCGGCGACGGGATCGTGATGGCGGCTCGGGCCGGTGCTCGCCTCGCCGACCTGGAGTTCGTCCAGTTCCATCCCACAGCCCTTCTAGCCGGCGAAGATCCGATGCCCTTGATCACCGAGGCCCTTCGCGGTGAGGGGGCCCTTCTGGTCGACCCCCACGGCCGGCGCTTCATGGACCGCTACCACCCAATGGGCGAACTGGCGCCCCGGGATATTGTGGCCCGGGCCATCTACTGGCAGTACGACCGGGGCTCGGCTGCATATCTCGACGCGCGGGCCATTCCCAACTTCTCTGACCGCTTCCCCACGGTGGCCGCTCACGCCACCTCGGTGGGCCTCGATCCCACCGAGCATCTGCTCCCGGTGGCTCCAGCCGCCCACTACTACATGGGGGGAGTCGATGCCGACACGCTCGGCCGGACCTCGGTGGAGGGGCTGTGGGCGGTGGGGGAGTGCTCCTCCACAGGAGCACACGGAGCCAACCGTCTCGCCTCCAACTCGCTCTTGGAGGGTCTCGTTTTCGGGGCCAGGGTTGCCCTTGATGTGGACCAGGCTCAGATACGCCCCGGGGAGGGACTGACGGTACCCCGCGATGCCCTCGTTCTCCCCGTGGTTGCCGGACCGGCGTTGGAGGAGCTGAGACAGATCATGTGGGACCGAGTGGGCCTGGTACGAACCGGGGACGGGCTCTGGGAGGCGAGGAAGGCGATCATCGATCTAGAGCCCGTTCTCCAGCGCACGATCGGAGGTCGAAACGCGGCCTGGCTGGCACTGATGATGGTGATGGCGGCGCTGCGTCGCACCGAATCCCGAGGCGGTCACTACCGGGCGGACTACCCCGATGCGGATCCGCTCCAGGAGTACCGGATGCTCATCGGCCCTCGACCGGTGGAGACGGTCGGGGTGCGAGGGTGACCCCCGAGGACTACGCCGAGATAGTGGCCCGGGCTCTGGCCGAAGACCTGGCCGATTGCGGCGACATCACCAGCGCGGCCATCATCCCGGAGGGCGCTCCTTCGGTGGGGTATCTGGTTGCCCGCGTCCCGGGAGTGGTCGCGGGGCTGGAGGTAGCGGCCCACGTGTTCGCCGTGGTCGACTCTGAGTCTTCCTTCGAGCGCTACCTGGTCGACGGAGACCGGGTTCAGGCGGGGCAGCGGCTGGCCCGAGTGGAGGGGCCTGCTCGGTCCCTTCTCACCGCCGAGCGCACCGCCCTCAACCTCATCGGCCGGATGTCGGGAGTAGCCACCGCCACCGCCAAGCTGGTGGCGGCAGTGGAAGGGACCGGGGCTGTGATCACCGACACCCGTAAGACGATGCCCGGGCTGCGAGTGCTGGACAAATACGCGGTGCGGATGGGGGGCGGAGTCAACCACCGCATGGGCCTCTACGACGCGGTGCTCATCAAGGACAACCACATCACCGCTGCCGGGGACCTGCGTGAGGCGATAGCCAGAGCCCGGGACTCGGTGGGACCTGAGGTGATGGTGGAGGTGGAGGTGGAGGACCTCGATCAGCTCACCGTCGTGTTGGAGACCAGCGCCGACCGGGTCCTGCTGGACAACATGGACCTGGTCACCCTGGGGAAGGCGGTGGAGATGGTCGCCGGGAGGATAGCCACCGAGGCTTCCGGCGGTGTCACCCTGGAGACGGTCCGGGAGATTGCCGAGACGGGTGTGGACTTCATTTCCGTGGGCTGGATCACCCACTCGGCGCCGCAGCTAGACATCGCCCTCGACTTCGTCTCCTGAGGGACGGTCGGTACCCTCAGAGTCACTATGAAGGACCCATTGCGCGTCACCGTCACCGGGGCGGCGGGACAGATCGGCTACAGCCTCGTGTTCCGTATCGCCACCGGTGAAATGCTGGGCTACGACCAGCCTGTCATCCTCCAGATGCTGGAGATTCCCCCGGCCCTTCCCGCCCTCGGCGGGGTGGTGATGGAGCTGGAGGATTGCGCTTTCCCCCTCCTGGCGGGGATGGTCACCACCGACGACCCCGAAGAGGCCTTCGCCGACGCCGACGTGGCGTTGCTGGTGGGCGCTATGCCCCGCAGGGCGGGAATGGAGCGCTCCGACCTCCTCGAGGCCAACGGCAAGATCTTCACAGTCCAGGGGAGGGCTATCGCCTCGGCGGCTAAGCCGGAGGCGAAGGTGCTGGTGGTGGGCAACCCGGCCAACACCAACGCCCTCATCGCCATGAACAACGCCGAGGGCATCGACCCGGCCAACTTCTGTGCCATGACCCGCCTCGACCACAACCGGGCCAAGCGCCAGCTTGCCAAAAAGGTGGGCCGCCCAGTCACTTCGATCAAGAAGATGACCATTTGGGGCAACCACTCCACCACCCAGTATCCGGACCTGTTCCACTGTGAGGTGGATGGCCAGAACGCCTACGAGATGGTGGGCGACCACGAGTGGGTGGACCAGGTGTTCATCCCCACCGTCGCCAAGCGGGGCGCGGCGGTGATCGAAGCTCGGGGCGCCTCCTCGGCGGCTTCGGCGGCCAACGCTGCCATAAACCACATGCACGACTGGTGGCACGGCACCCCGGAGGGAGACTGGGTGTCGATGGGAGTGCGTTCCGACGGCTCCTACGGCATCCCTGAAGGGCTGGTCTCTTCTTTCCCCTGCGTGGTGCGGGATGGCCGCTGGGAGATCGTCCAGGGCCTGGAGATCGACGACTACTCCCGGTCGAAGATCGACGCCTCGGTAGCCGAGCTGGTCAAGGAGCGGGACACAGTGGTGGAGCTGGGCCTCATCTGAGACCCAGCCCGCTCAGTACTCGACGTCGAGGTCGGCGACGGCGGCGCCCCACTGCTGGATCGCGTTCTGGTGCATCATCAATTTGGCCAGGTTGCCCGAGACCTTGAGCTTGCCGGTCATAAAGGCGGTCTGAGTGTTCAGTTCCCCTTTGGAGATCGCCACCGCGGTGTCGTAGGACTGCTTGACGGTCACGTCGGGGTCTTCGATGCTGCCCAGGGCCAGGGTGGCAACGCCGCCGGAGGTCTTCAGGTAGTAGTCGACTTCCCCTTCGGGAGCCTCGTCGACGTGGAACTGGATGGCGAGGTCGGCGGCGCCGATGGCGTTTTTGAACCCCTCGTGGGTGTTGAGGGCGTTGGTCACGTCCTGGGCCCACTCTTCGCTGAGAAACTTCGACACGTTGACTCCTTGTCTTTGGGTCAAGGCCGGATCGTAGCGGCGGCGCCGAACTTTGAGCGAAAGCTCAAGTAATGAGCTTGGCGATGGAGGTCTCGGCCCCGCGGGCGAGCCGGGTGAGCGGCTCTCGGGGGAATCCGGGTTTCAGCCCGGCGGCCCGGGCGGCGGCGAGAACCCCGGGAATCCCGTGGGACTCCACCTCGCCGGCGATGCGGCTGAGCCGCTTCTGGAGACGCCGGGCCTTTACCAGGTCGGTCTTGGCTGCGGCGAGGGTGGCTAGCACCAGGTCGGGGACGTAGTTGCCGGAGCCGGTGATGGCTCCGTGGCAGCCGACGGCGATGGCGGCGGTGAGGGCCTTGGAGGCGCCGGAGTAGAGGATGAAGTCACGGGGGGTGGCGTCGAGGATCGACTGGAGGCGAACCACATCGCCCGAGGAGTCCTTCATTCCGACGATGTTCTCGTGTCGGGAGAGGGTGGAGACGGTGTCGACGGGCAGGTTGTAGGCGGTGACCGAAGGGACCGAGTAGAGGAAGAGGGGGATCGAGGTCCGGTCGGCGAGGGTGCGGTAGAAGCGGAGGACGGCGGTGTTCTGGCCCCGGGCGATGGTGGTCGGGGTGAGGACCAGGGCGCTGTCGGCTCGGGCCTGTTCCAGTTCGGCTAGCTGGGCCAGGCCCTGGCGTGTGGTCTCGGCGGCGACCCCGCCCATGAGGTAGACCTTGCGCCGTCGGGCAGTCTTGATGAGGCTGTGCCGCTCCCCGGACTCCAGGTAAGGGCCCTGGCCGTTGGAGCCGGCGATGACGAAGCCCTTGAT
>JBHHWH010000132.1:0-4344 GCA_046756405.1 Acidimicrobiia bacterium
CGGTACACAAGCCCGGCGATAGCATTGGCATCAGACTCCCGGAACCGACTTGCTTCGGAGTCAGGAGGCCGTGATGCATGCCGGCAAGCCGAACGGGGACCACGACTTCACATGGGTGATGGAGGCCAACACACTCCACCCGTCATTGGCGGCTCGGAAACCCGAGTCAGTAGACGAAGAACAGCGTCCGACCGTCGCTCTGGCTGGGAACTTGCTGCTGACCCTGGTGGTCCTGGCCATAGTGGTCGCGGTGCTCCAGTTTTGTAGCTTCCCATTGCAGGCCGGGTGAGCCGCAACTACGCACGGAAGGAAGCCTGAAGCGGCCCTCAACCTTGTCCGCCAACAGAGCGGAAGGCGCCCCCAGCTCGAGGTTCTCCATCACTGTCGGTGGACACGCTGGGAGTGGACTTTCTCACCGGTGGAGCCCTCAAATACCTGCTCGCTTCGGCCGGTGTCGCCTTCCTCTGGTGCCGTAGGGACCTCGCCGGAAAGCTCGTCCCCACCCAGACCGGCTGGTTCGCTGACGAGAGAATTTTCGCCATCGATGTCCATGACTGCAGCCCGGCGGCTGACCTAGGAGGTGAACGCGCTGGGAGCGACGGTGGCGACACCCCGCACTGAGGAGCTGGGGCCGATGGTCGCCGTCCGAGCCTCCAACCCTGAACGAGTGGTGAGGGGACTCACCGAGAAGGGAATCGTGACCTCGTCCAGGTACAGCAACGTCCGGGGCTCGTTGCACCTGTACAACAACGACGACGACCTGGAGACCTTTCTGAAAGCGTTCAAGGGCTCCGACCTCTCTGGATGGAAGAACCGACGGGCGTCCCTGGTCACGCCGTAACCTGGTCGGGTGCGACGTAACCTCATCGCCGGCATCGCCTTCGCCCTCGTCCTCGCCGCCTGCTCGCCGGCCACGGTGCCCACGACCACCAGTCCTGCCTCACCCGCTACCACGACCACCACAACGGTGCCCGTAACCACCACGAAGGGACCGGCAGGTACATGTCCCGGTGAAGGCGCCTTCAAAGAGGGGGGCCGGGTCGCCAGGGTCCCCCAGCCCAACTCCGACGCCACCACCCTGGGACGCATCTCCTGGGACACCAGCAAAGGCTGTGAGATCTTCACCTTCACCTTCGAAACCGCCCAGGGCGCCCCGGCTACTACTCCCCCCAGCGTCCGGGCAGCCCATCTGGAGACGTTCCAGATCCTTCGCATCTACCTCGACATCGAAGCCACCACCATCACCGACCAGTTGGTGGAGACTCCTCTGGTGGACAGGCTGTTCGTGGTCAGGTCCCTCGATGGGGGAATGTTCGTGGATTTGCACCTGGCGTCTCCTGCCCAGGCGCGGGTGAAGCTGGCCAAGTCCCCCGCCTCTCTAACCCTGTTCCTCCAGCCCGGGGAGAACCCCTTCGACGGCGCCGCCACAGCCGGCGACCTGGTGGTAGTGGCATCGCCTCCCTCAGGTGCCGAGGTGGACCAGCAGGTGACGGTGATCGGCTACTCGCGAACCTTCGAGGCCAACGTGTTGTTCATCGCCACCGCCGGGGACGAGATCGTCGCCGAGACCTTCACCACCGCGGCCGACTGGGTGGAGACCTGGGGTGAGTTCCGGACCAGCCTCCAACTGCCACCCGGCGAGATCTCCCTATTCGTCGGTGAGGAGAGCCCCCGGGACGGCACCCTGGAAGGGGTGACGATCAGCCTGACGGTTCGCTGAGGCCGGACAGCTCGACGATCTCGATATAGCCCGCCTCGACGTCCACCACCGGTACCAGGGCTTCCACGAAAGGGACCTCGAAACGGGCCTCTCCCCGCTCGATCACCAGGCGGTCCTGGGCTGCCCCTGTCTCCACTCCGACGACCACCCCTCCCCCGGGACGGACCTCCAGACCGATCAGGTCTTCGAGGAAGAACTCCCCTTCTTCCAGCGGACGTGGCGCGGCCACAAGAACGTCCTGGCCCCGTAGCTCATCCGCTTGGGTGCGGTCGACCACCCCTTCGAAGGCCACCTGAGGGCCCTTCTTGCCCTGGCGGAGGGCACGGACCACATACCAGCGGTCGCCGATGAACACAGAAGAACCGACCTCGAAGTAGCCGAGGTCGGTGGATTCAACGTACAGCCCGAGAAAGCCCTCGAGACCGTGGGGACGGCCCAATCGGCCGACCCGGACCGTGGGTCGCTCAGTCGATGAACTCGACCCCAGCGGAGATCCCCTCCTCTTCGCCCGCGGCGGCGGCAGCGGCCCGGATCGCCTTGGCCACCCGGCCCCGGCGTCCGATAACCCGCCCCATGTCTCCCTTGGCGGTGCGCACCTCGGCGACCACCTCGTCGGGACCCTGCTCGACGACGGTGACGGTCACCTGCTCCGGGTTATGGACTATGGCCTTGACCACGTAGGCGACTACCCGCTCGACGATTTCTCCTTTGGCCACAATCACTCCTCCTCGGAAGCTGCTTCTGGGGAAGCTTCGGCAGCTTCCGTGGGGGCACCCACTACGTGGATGCCGCCGGCCTTGACCTTCATGGTGGCCAGAGCGCCGGAGATGTTGAGCAGCTTCTCCACGGTCTCCGAAGGCTGGGCTCCCCGTTCCAGCCACTTGGCTGCCTTCTCGTTGTCGATCTCGACCAGCGAGGGCTCCTGCCTCGGGTCGTAGCGACCGATCTGTTCTATGTAACGGCCGTCGCGGGGGGCGCGACCGTCCACGACGACTACGCGGTAGACGGGCTGCTTCTTCTTGCCCATCCGCATCAGTCTCATCCTGACTGCCATCAATTCACCTCTTCATGCGCCGGCCGCCGGTGAGGGCCTCTAGCGAGGGCACACCCTTTCCGCCTGCCAGCTTCTTCATCATCTTCTGTGCCTCGGTGAACTGCTTCAGCACCCGGTTCACGTCTTGGGGTTTAGTCCCCGAGCCAGACGCGATGCGGCGCTTTCGGCTTCCACCGATGATCTTGGGATTCCGGCGCTCTTCGGGGGTCATGGACTGGATGATCGCCTCGACCCTCTTGAGGTCGCGATCGTCGATGTCGACCTCACGCAGAAGCGAACCGGCACCGGGCAGCATAGCAAGGATGTCCTTCATCGGCCCCATCGACTTCATCGTCTGGAACTGGCCAAGGAAGTCCTCCAGGGTGAAGTCGCCCTTGCTGATCTTGCGTGCGGCTTTCTCCGCCTCCTCCTCGTCGAAGGCCGCCTCGGCCTTCTCGATGAGGGTGAGCACGTCTCCCATGCCCAGGATCCGGGAGGCCATCCGTTCCGGATGGAAGGGTTCGAGGTCGTCGAGGGTCTCCCCGACACCGGCGAACTTGACCGGAGCCCCGGTCACTTCCCGCACCGAGATCGCCGCTCCGCCCCTGGCGTCACCATCCAGTTTGGAGAGCACCACCCCGGTGATGCCGATCTTCTCAGCAAAGCCCCGGGCCACGTTGACGGCGTCCTGGCCGGTCATGGCATCGACGACCAGCAGGACCTCGTCGGGACTGGCCGCCTTCGAGATCGCAGCCAGCTCTGCCATCAGGGCGTCGTCTATCTGGAGGCGCCCGGCGGTGTCCACGATCACCACGTCGTGGCCCGCGCGCACCGCGGCCTTGAAAGCGTCCTTGACCAGACGCCCCGCTTTCGCCTTCCGGTCGACATGGACGGGCACGCCGATCCGGCGTCCCAACGTTTCGAGCTGATCGATGGCCGCCGGTCGCTGGAGGTCGGCTGCCACGAGGAGAGGCCGCCGCCCTTCGCCTGCCAGACGCCTGGCCAGCTTGGCGGCGGTGGTGGTCTTACCCGAACCCTGGAGACCCACGATGAGAACGACCATCGGCGGGGAGACCCGGGCCAGTCCGGCGGTCTCCGAGCCCAGGATGCGCACCAGCTCCTCATGAACGATCTTGATCACCTGCTGGCCCGGAGTGATCGACTTGGCCACGTCTTCGCTGAGCGCCCGCTCCTTGACACGGGCCAGAAAGTCCTTGACCACGCCGACGTTGACGTCGGCCTCCAACAGGGCGAGACGGACCTGGCGCACGGCCGTGTCGATGTCCTTCTCGGTAAGCTTGCCCTTGCCCCGAAGGGAGGCAAACACAGACTCGAAGCGTTGGGTGAGGGCGTCGAACATGGACCGCCCAGGTTACGGGCTGAACAGGGTTCTGCGGACTTGAAGCGCCCCACCACGCCGAGGACGAGCTGCCGCCGTTCTGCCCCACCCTTTCCCTGGCGATTTTTTTTCAGAATTTTTCTTGGATTGGGCCTGTTTTGGGCCGTTCTTGTCACAGGGGGAACGTATGTTCTACAGGTATGGACTTTGATCATGTCACCACCGACCAACTGGAACAACAGCTTCTGAAGA
>JBHHWH010000133.1:0-4222 GCA_046756405.1 Acidimicrobiia bacterium
TTCACTTCAGGCTGAGCCTGCCCGCCGAACAGGGCGATATTGGCGCTGATGTGTATGAGGGTGTCGTTCGGGTAGACCTGAGCGAAGGCAACCCACGGCTGCTGGGAGGCCCAGACGAGTATCTCCTGGGCTTCCTGGGGGGAGGAGGCTCGTACGTCGAAAGCCCCGCCCGAGTAGTGGTCAGAGTTGGTCGACCTGTTAGCGGTCACTTCGGCGTCGAGGGAGCGGAACTGGCCGGCGTCGGAAACGTTGAAGGTTTCGAGGACGTACTGGCGGACCTGGGAGACGAACTCGGCTCTCGCCTTGTAGGCGGGATGGTCCCGGTTGGCCTTGTTGTCGGGGGCTTCCCCTACGTTGCGGGTGAACCGGATCATCCCGTCGACGTTGACGAACTCGCCCTCCTCCGCCTGGGGGAGGGCCGAAGGGTCGAAGGCGGGTGTGGGGGCCGGGCCGGGAAGGTCGGCTGTTACTTCAGGGGTGAACGGGTCTCCGGGGCCGGGTGGGATCAGGTCTGGGTCTACTGCGTCCTTGCCGTCTTCCGGCAGGAGAGAGGCAGCTTCGGCCTCTGCGGCCTCCAGGGGCGGAAGGGAGAACCTGTCAGGTCCGGCTATCGCATCGGAGACACGCTGAAAGACAGCAGCGAGGAGCGGGGAGAGAGGGTCTCTAGCCGTCATAGCAGGACTCCAGGTATCGCTCGGCTGCCTCCTGCATCCGGTTGCTGTCGCTTGGGTGAGGGAAGGCCAACCGCCCGCTGTCGTCTACCAGGTAGATGAACATCTGTCCATCGTCGGGGGAGGTCATCGTCACAGAGGTCATGATGATGTGGGGGCCTGTGTGGCCCTTCTCCGCCCAGCAGGTGAAGATGGCTTCATCTGTCAGGTGAGGTCCACATATAGTCTCAGGCAACATCATCCACCTATCAGGGCCTGCATTGTAGTCAACGACCGCATGACGTTCTGCTGTTGGGCAGCGGTACCGGCAACACGTTCACGGCGGGCCATCTCAGGGCCGAAACGTTCATCGAAGAGTTCGAGGAACTGGGAGGCCGGGTCGGGGACGGAAGGTGTGACGAAGGCGGCTGCTCCAGGGGAGTCAGGTAGACGCTGTATCTGCTCAGGGGCCTTCACCGCCGCCTGGACTTGGCTTTCGGGCACCTGCCCGGCAGCTATCGCCTGTTCGGCCTCTGTGGCCTGTTCGGTCAACACTCCCAGCTCCTTAGCCATAGCCTGAAGCTCCGCGTCGGAGGGCTCCCGACCGAGGCGACGACGGAAGACGGATTTGACTTCCTGAGCGAGAGTGGCCGGGTCGGGAGGGAGGATCGTCTCCTGGACGGTGGGGCGTCTCTCTGGGGCGAGGGAAGAGAGGGTCTTTAGCACCTGCTCCACCGGCTGGCCTGCCCGGTTGGCGTAGCCGAGGGCTGTCTTGTAGGCATCGGCGGATACGTCATCCCAGAAGCCGGGAAAGAAGTCGCCCTCTTTGAGGAGACCAGCCCGGGTAAGGCGCTGCTGGAGGACCTTGATCTTGGACGGAGTGAGGGGCTGGGGGAGGAACTGGTCGCCCTCGAAGTAGCGGGGAGTGACCACCGGGGCCCCACCGAAGACGGTTTGGCCTGTTACTGGGAGGGTCTTCGCTGCGGCGAATCCGCTGGGCACGCCGATAGGTTTCGGCCCGGTTGGCTGTTGGATGGCAGGAGGGGGTGGGGCAGTTTCACCAACTCCGCCAAGGAGGGCTGCTCCGGCTGACTGACCGCCACCACCGCTGCCTATCAGACGTTCCAGGTCGTCTACCGTCACTGTTGAACTACCACCCTGAGCCTGGATCATCTCTGTCAGGAGGCGAGCCGCCTGCTCCATCAGAGTAGCCATGTCAGAGCGTCCCGACTCGGCTAGGGCGTTTAGGGCTAAGACGATGGTCTCCCCGTCCCTATCCGCCGGCGGCAGGTTGGCCTGCGCTTGGAGGGTCGCTTCGGCCTGTTGGGCCTGGTCGGCTGAGAGGATCTGCTCTGTGGTCATCTGTCCTCCCTCAGTTCACGCCGGAAGGCCCTTTGCCACACTCTGGCAAAGTCGGGGTATTCGGCAATGATCGCTTCGGCAACGTCACGCAACCAGTCTCGCAGAAACTTGGTGGATTGGGAGGACTTGAAGGACTTGGATCCGTTCAGCCGGGCCGAGTTCTCGTCCACTACCGTCTGGGCGGCAGCCCGGGCTTCCAGGTAGAGTCTGACAGCTTTGGCCGTGTCCGTGTCGGCCAGGCGGGGGTCCTCTATCGCCCGTACGATCTCCTCGATGAGGGCCTCTGGCTTGGGCCGGTCCACTGTGGGAACGAAGGCGTCGAATCCCCGGTATTGGGCCTGGAGCTGAGAGTGAACCGTATCCAGCCAGAGTCGGGTTTGGGCGTCGTTACGGCCTGCCACCTTGCTCTTCGCGTTCTCCCAGGCGAGAGTGCCGAGGAACTCGTTGGAGAGAAGCAGCATCTCTTCAGGGGAGAGCTGCTGGCGGGTTTTCTCCTCTATGGTGCGCAGGTAGGCGACATAGTCGAAGTTCCCCTCCAGCGGGTCGGGGGCGAAGAACCCGGCGACAAGGGGGAAGTCTCTCACGATGTCCTGGTTGCGGCCTATCCACTGGTCTCCCTGCTCGGTGAGAGGCCGGTAGATGATCTCACGGGTCTTGCCTTGGAGGGCTAGTAGGTTCTCCGTGCCGAAGAGGCGGAGCCATTCGGTGAGGGCTCGGTCAGAGTCGCCGCTGTAGAGTTCCATGAGACGGCGGTACTCGTCGGCTAGGAGCTTGACAGGAACCAGGTTGCCCTTGGCGTCCTCTGTCGACCAGCGTAGGGAGGGGCCTGTGGGTACGGTCGACTGGGCTATTCCCCGGATGAAGAACAGCATCTTGGCCCTGGCCTTGGCGGCGTCTAGCAGCTCCTGCTGCTCCTCCTGGGTGTTCCACGAGTATTCGCCGGAGCGGACAAGGGCCCGCATCACGTCCATTGTCGTGTTGGCGTAGATGCGGTCTGTGTCCGGATTGGCGAACAGGCCGGAGCGGATCTTCCTCATCCAGGCGGGGAGCTGAGATTCGAGGACTCCCCTATCGAGTTCGGGTTCACCGAAGGGGAAGATGACGTTGTAGAGGGTCTCCCACTGACCGGGCCGGTTGGGGAGGACGGCTGCGGCTGGAATCTGGATGAACGGACCCATTCCGGGCAGGACCGTGGCGGAAAACAGGTTGAGGCCACTGAGGGTGCCGGTGAGGGCGAACTGAGCCTGGTCGGTGCCGAGCAATGCCTTGGAGATGGGCTCTGAGAAGGGGTAGTTGAAGATGAGCTTCTGGGTGAGAGGGTCCTCGTAGAAGAAGCCCTGGCCGGGGAGGGTACCTGTGCCAAGGAACTCGTTGGTGAGTTCTCCGAAGCCGGGACCGAGGCCACCCTGGAGGCCCTGCTGGGCCCGGCGTAGGGCAGACGGGTTCTGGCGGAGCAGCTTCGACCAGGCTCCAATGATCTCCTTCCAGGCTTCACCGAACGGGAAGATCAGCCGTGCAGCCTCGAAGAAGTTGTTGCGGCGGGACAGGTCGTAGAGGGTGTCTCGGGTCTTGTTGAGGGCGTGGGCTTTGGCGAGCAGCTCGGCGTCTTGCAGGGAGGTCAGGCGGGTCCCGGACCCCGCGTTGACGATCTTGGCCATGCGTCGCAGGTCGGATCGGCTGACCCACGGTTTCGCCGCTTTCAGGATGGCCTCCTGGGTGGGCCGGTCTGCCCAGCCGAGAAGCTCCTCCATACGTCTGTAGAAGGTCTGGCGGAAGAAGGGGGCACGGGAGAGCTTGTTGGTGGGGACAGACATGAGAACGTGGAATCCCCGCTGGACGAGCCCGTCCAACCACTGCATGAACTTCTGGCCTTGGGTACGGTCGACAAAGGTGGCGTCCACCTTCACCCAGGCGGGCAGGGAGTCCTCGTAGGATTCCAGCGCTTTGGCAAGGTCTTTCTGGGCTCCAAACTTCCTCAGGCTCAGATCGCCCAGCTTCCCTGTCCCGATAGCCTCCACCAGGTCAGGGTTATCACCGGTTTTGATGCTGATGCGTCGGACAACGGTATCCACATACTCGTCGGCAAACGCCCGGTCGTAGGCAAGACGCTCCCACCCTTCACTGAGGGCGTCATCTAGACGCAGTTCAGCTCCCGACCCCCGCCAGTACCATTCCTTGACATCATCCAGGCTGGTAGTGGCTTCCTTCAG
>JBHHWH010000134.1:0-4034 GCA_046756405.1 Acidimicrobiia bacterium
ACTCCGGTACGTTGTAGTAGAGGAGCTTCTGAGACATCGATCTCAGGGACGAAGGGATTCCTATCGTCACTCTTGGTCTCTGCGTCTCGAAGGACCTTGTGGATTTCCTCGGAGAAGAGTCTGAGGTCGAGGTCGTTCTCGCCGAGGTACCTACCCCTTGCGACAGACCAGAGCTGCTCCATCAGGTCCGTCGCCGTTAGTGCGTAGACCAGTGACAACTCCGGGATCACCCAATCAACAGTCCTGTGCCATTCGCCGTCTTTCACTTCGAGATACTGGAGGGCCATGCCTTCCCGAGCGATCGGGATCTCGGTCTCAAGCCTTACTCCGTACTCGCCTGGTTGGACGGCAAGCCCGTGCTTGGCCGCGTTGTAAAGGTGAGCGTCCGACAGGAGACCACTGGCATAGCGAACCAGAAACTTGTCGATCGATCTGAAAGACGAGTCCCACAGGTCCTCGGGAGGCGTTGGTTCGAGTTCGGTTCTGTCGGTGCCTCCGAAGAAGATGACGCCAATCATCTCGTACCGATCCTCGGACGAACCATCAACAAAGACTTCGTTGAGTTCCTTCTTGAACTCAACGAAACTCCGGAGCCGCGCCAGCTCCAGCCATGGACAGGGTGGCGGGCCGCGGTGCGCCAAGACGAGTCTCATCAGTGTTTCGGCTGTGTGGTGTAGCAACACCTCAGCCTCAAGAGCAACGAACCTCTCAGCCGACTCTTGGTCTTCCGCCTCATTGCGCTCTGGTGCATCCTCTGAGCGCGACATCTCCAGTAATCCGAACTTGACCCCCTCGTCCAAGAGCTGGCGAAGCTCGGCATCTCGACCGCCGACCAGCACAACATTCGATATCCGGTGCCGGAAGTACGTGTGAGGCTCCGACCCGTAGAAGGCGCGATTGAGCCCCGAATAGTTCTCCCAGGCGAGATTCCGATCTTCTGGCCGTGTCACTGACCTCTCCAGAGGTGTGGGTCCTAGGAGTAACACAAGAATGGCCCTCAGAGGTGGACTGTGCGCAGATGTCACCCCTACGACGCAGGTGCCGATAGGTAGCGGGTGAACCGAGCCGGCGCCTCCGCACCAGATCGCCGTGATGCGTGGGGTCAGTAAGGACGTGCCAGTTACGAAGATTTGCCGTGCGGCTCAGGACGTTCGCGGGCGGCCTCGTCTTCGAGCAGGCTGTAAATCGAATGGCCCGTGAGGCGACCGCCCTCTCCTCCACCGGCTAGAGGTCCAATTGTGTCTCGCACATGGCCAGCAAGCTCGTGCCCAGCATGACGGACTGTGCGGTTGTCCGAGGGCGACGACCGGAACAGCCCCCGAAGGAACTTCCGGATACTCATGCCTCAATGATAATCGCGGCTTTTGGACATGGATAGGGGCGACATCGGAATGACCCAGTCAAAGGAAGCTCTTCCGCCGCCAACGCGTGTTTCCCAGACATCCTGACTACCGACGCATAACGCGCGGCAGCCAAGCCCAAAATCGCCCAAAACCCCCGCTAGATAACCGGCAATCGGCGCTAGCTGCCGATGGGTTGGCGGGCAGGTTCTCTCATGCGACGGCGAGTTCGAACGCAAACGGCATTCCGGTTACCTGTTCGACGCGGCGCTTCCGCGCGGAACCCGACCCAGACAAGCAGGACGTACCTAAGGACCTGTTAGACCGAACCTGCCCTCGATGTGCCAGAAGAGTCCACAGACGTGTTGTACGGGGAGGGAGTTGAGAGTCCTTCCCTGTAGGTGATCAGAACTCCAGCTTCACGAGACACACCGCTGACGGCATCATCAAGCCCTGAAGCGGGGCTCGTTCTCCTCAGCGCCTTGCCAATGAGGTCTCTCCGCAACAGCCCAAGATGGCCGTCGCCTCCGGTGGGCTCGTCAGAGCCCAGGCAGCGCCATCGGATGAAGAGCCGTTCGCCAATCCGGAGGCGGGGAGTACTCCTTGACTCGTTCTGCACGGCCCGACAGCCCTGCACCCGCGTAGACGGTCGAGCCGCACCCTGTACTCTGGTTGGAGGACCCCGTCTATTCCCTCACGCCGATCCGGACCGTGTCCGTTCCGGCTCGGCGTAATTCGCTACGGCCGTGGATCCAGGCTCAGAACGATGATCGGGGCGGTGTAATCCGCCTTGTATGTGATAGTGCCCGGCGCAAGGCCGGACACCTCGTCTGCGGTCAAGTTGGTCCGTGCCTCGCTGCGCAGGAACCCAGCATCGTCAACTGCGAAACTCCAGCGCACTAGAACGCCGTTCTCTTCGAAGTCGACCTGGAACGATGACACGCCTTGCTCTCCTTCATCAGGCTCGAGTTCTGGCAAGTCCGCCATTAGGCGAAGAGCCGCCGCCCGCGTGGCGGGCGACGCGGGAGACTCACGGATGACCTGCAGAGCTATGTCGAGGTAGTCGATGTGTTCCGGTCTTTCCGACCCGGACGGGAGCATCTCCCGTATCTGGAGGTCTAGCTCCGTCTGATCGGCTGCCCAGACAGTGTCAAACGCATCGCGGACGGTCACAGCCTCGGTCTCTCCAATTCGGTCTCGCTCGTCGAGATGAGCTTCGTAATACAGAAGTCGGTCTGACTCCGAGAAAAAGACCGGGTCGGATGCGGTGGTCGCCAACTGCAACGTCCCCTCGCTCCCGATCCAAGACTCCCTGCGGACTGGGAGCGAGTAATACAGATCTCTGCCTTCTGACAGATCGCCAAGACCGTCGGACGGCACACGGGCAAGGACGAGAGTCTCGGCCTCCGTATATATGTAGCTGTCGTCTGGGGCATCCAGCGGTTCTACGGTTTCAACAAGATTCGCGATCTCTCTTAACGCCGCAGCGGCGGGGCTCTGTCGAGGAAGAGTCACCAGTAGGACAACAGCCCCAATCGCGAACCCGAGAGCAACGGTAACTCGCCGGACCGAGGGCGATCGCTTCACACCCTTCTGCTTGTCCAAGGCGCGCACAAACCGAACGAGCGATCTGGTTCGCTCTTCCTCGGTCGGTATCGGGTCGCCAACCAGCTCTCGCAGGATGTCGTCGATGGGGTCGCGCCGGTCAGTCACCGGTTTCCTCCGGTCTAGGTCCGTCCTTGCGACGGGTCCTTTGTTCCAACTCCGGAATCCATTCCCTGATTCGGCGGCGAGCGCGTGACAACCTCGATCCGACGGTCAAAGGAGACACGCCCAGGACCTCGCCGATCTGGGAGTAGCTGAGACCTTCGAGGGCGCTGAGGAGGAGGGCGTCTCTCGATCCCTTCGGCAGCCTGCCGAGAGCCTCAAGCAAGTCGTCACTTACGTCCAGCGCGACAAATCTGTCACTGGCCTCAACCTCGACTCTCGCCCCGGCTCGATCAGCGCGAATCGCAAGATCGACGTCCTTCCGACGCTTCCTTCGACGTATGCGATCGCCGATCGCGTGATAGGCAATTCTGTACAACCACGGCAACGCGAATTCGTAGCTCGTGTCATACCGATGACGGATGGTCATCGCCTTCACGAACACGTCAGCGGTCACATCAGCGGCGTCATTCCGATCGACGCGGCGAGCCACAAACGCGAACACCGAGGCATAGTGCCGACGGAAAATGACCCCGAACTCCTCGACATCGGTCCAGGAGGAGGCGATCACTTCCGCGTCGGTGCGGCTATCCGGCTGCAACTCGTCTGACCCTAGCTACGGGTCCTAGCTGGCGCTGTAGGAGATCGACTCAGCCTTGTTATTCAATGATCCCAAGTTGTCGGTGGTGCCAGCCCCGTATGTGTCCTCGAAGGAACCCCCCTTGTTGGGAAAGTCGTAGTGGCGTAGTCGGGTACAACCGTTGTAGGACGAGGAGATCCTGTTGTCCCATGAGGGTGTGGTGTTCCACCAACCCCCAGTACAGGACGAGCCCACAACGGAAATCGAGGAACCCGTTCCGTTGAAACCGTCGTAGTGAGTGCCCAAGGTGAACGTCGACACCGCTGCGACACCTCCCCCATCCAACACGTACGCGGACATCAAAGGCAATCCGAGCACTGCCCATGTCGAAGCCTCAGCGCGCGTTC
>JBHHWH010000135.1:0-3999 GCA_046756405.1 Acidimicrobiia bacterium
GCCGAGGGCGTGGAGCGGCCGCTGGACCTGGTGGACCGCGACTTCACGGCCAGCCGGCCCAACGAGCTGTGGGTGTCGGACCTGACGTACGTGCGGCTCGGCTCCTCGTTCTGCTACGTGGCCTTCATCATCGACGTCTTCGCCCGGATGATCGTCGGCTGGCAGATCTCGACATCGCTGAAGAGTGAGCTGGCGCTCGATGCACTGGAGCAGGCCATCACCGAGCGGCTGGGTGGGGAGGCTGAGGCCCTCGTCCATCATTCGGACCGCGGCGGGCAATACCTCGGGCTGAGGTACACGGAGCGCCTGGCGCTGGCCGGCATCGAGCCCTCGGTCGGCAGCAAGGGCGACAGCTACGACAACGCGCTGGCTGAGACGGTGATCGGGCTCTACAAGACCGAGCTCATCGATCCCCAGGGGCCCTGGACCCGTTTCGAGGACCTTGAACTGGCCACCCTCACCTGGGTCTGGTGGTTCAACAACCACCGCCTGCTCGAGCCCATCGGTGACATCCCCCCGCGGGAGTACGAAGAGCAGTATCATTCACGTCACGCTGCCCAATCCGTCGGCGCGTGACTCAAGTCAAACAGTCTCCGGTAGACCCGGGGCGGTTCAGGTAGTTCCTTCGCTTCCCATCTGCGAACTCCACCAACACCACGTGCACCTTCTTCGCGATGTCGATGGCCACCCACGTCCCTGGGGTGGTATCTTGAGCAAGGTCAGTCATCGTAGGTGTGCCTCATCTCTGAAGGTTCGCGATACCCTCAGGATGTCATCACCTACGGTGGCTGGCCATCACTCCGTATGTACTACGGCCGCGAATACTGCGGTCGCCCAGACCGCCATCCCTGCGAACTCTTCCTCCAGTTGGAGGACATCGAATCCCCGGGCCACGAAGCTACGCCGGGCCCAGTCCAACAGGTTTATCGAGCGCTGCCGCCGCACACTGCTCGATGAGCATCTTCGGGTGAAGTGCCGCACCATCTGACATGAGGCCGTGAACGAGATGCAGACCGATCTCGATTCGTATCTCGAGACCTGCAACCGCAACCGAGCCGTCGGAGAAGTCGCATGGAGGGCGGGACTGCCTACAAGGTCTCAAAGCCGGCCTGCCCAGGGCCAAGAAGGCGGCCAAACAGAAGCCGCCAAAGGAGGGTGCCGCAGCAGCCTAACCGTTCGCGCTCCAGCGAGGGCCGAGTGTCAGGTAATTACCATTCCCCTACAAACTGACGCCCCAGATAAGTTCAGCCAAGTCCCCTGATTGAGCCGTCACTCGGGTGGGTACGACCCCTATCGCGATCCACTTGGAATGATGTCCTTGCGTCGCCCATCCACGACCGGCAGTTGTACCTTACTAGCCGTTCGCAGGTACAATGTGACATCATCATGAAAGAAGCTGCACCTGTTGGCTTTCTCCAGAGTCCGTCTGTGTACTAACCGCCAAGCCCAGCGAGCCTGAGCAACCCCAACCGATGCACCCCAAGGGCGTCGACAGTCCGGAAGACCACCGATTCCCCGCGGACGGCGAAGACCGAGATGTTGGACGGAAGCACGAACTCTGCCCGAGTGCCGTCAGTCTCAATGCGGAGCCATCTACCCTTAGGGCGACCCATGTGCATCCAAACCGCACCATCTGCCGCCAGCACGAACTGATTGAAGGGGGGGTGGTAGCGAACGGCCTCATCGACAATTTCGGCGGCGAGGCTCCGCGCGACGGCGGGATTGGACTCCCTCCTGCGAAGGAGTGCCTGAGCCAGCGCAGCAACCGCTGGCTCCTTTGTATCCTCCGTGGCAGCGATCAGGGGAAGGGACACCGTCGCTCGCAAGACCGGCGTCGAGGCGCGTGCCGTCAGGTGGTAGACATCGATACGCCACGATTCCCGCTCCGCCGACGTCTCCGTCCACGCGATCATTCCACCGCCGGGCCGCCCGGCCCACTGATCGTACCCACCGAGAGGGTTACGGATGAATAGGCCACTCCAGGGACGATCCGGATCAGTGACGGCGAGCGTCCGTCGGCGGATATCCAGCGATCCGATCGTATGGTGTTTCCCTCCTTTACGCGACAACAGGAGGATGGGCACCCTTGCTCCTTGGCCGGCCGCGATGAGGTGATCTGGGACTGATGCCTGCGCCACGCTCAGCCTCTCGGACAGGAGGTATGCAGGGGGCCTAGCTCGCATGGGCTCTGGTAGAGCTGGGAGGGTCGTGGTTTCGGTGGACACCTCGAGCGTTGCGGGCGAGAACATCGTAACCCGATTCAGGCGCCTATCCGAGACCCATAGTGTGTCCGCAAGCGTACCCACATGGTCGGGAGCCTGGAATTCTCCCGGTCCCTGTCCCTTCCGACCTAAGGTGCCGATCAGTTCTCCCTTGCTGTTGAACCGAAAAACCCTCCCTGCGCCCCAGTCCACGGCATTCACAATGCCATCCGAGGACACCACAGCGTCCACAAGGTACTCGAATACAACGGAGCCATCGACGTCCCCGACCTCCCACAACACCTCCTGACTGCTCGCCGACAATGGCAACAAACATGGAACCAGAATCGCTGCCACGCGCTTACTCAACTTCATCATTCCCTCCGCCGTGTGCTCCGGGGTCGACGCCGGCATTGACCTAGAGGTCTATTGCTAATGCTTGCTCGAGAATAGCTGCCTTCTCTTCATTCGTGTACGACCGCGCCACGATCGCATTGTCACACTCCCGGCGGAGGTGGGTTGACCCGCTAGGCTCCTCCAACCCGACAGGGGTCGGGGGTGAGGAGATTGTGCCTGCTGCGTCGATCTGCGTTAGCGCAAACTGAGGCGAACAGGCTGCTCCATACAGGTCGCACTCGCCGGGCGCCGGCTGAGCACATTGCGAGGCCCCATAGAGAGCGCCCGTACATCCATCGTCGCAGATATAGCAAAAGCCGGCCTGCGCAGCTGCATTGTCGGGCAGTAATGAGAGGGTGACGATCACCGCAAGTCCCGCTAACACATGTTTCATCCTGGTCCTCCGTGAGAGAGAGTACAACAACGACAAATACTCTAGTTCCGGCGTCGACCCAGAGCGTAGAGCACAACAACTGGCTCACCTATGTTCACCGCTCCGGCTAGGAGGCTCTGTCCATCTGAAGCCAAGAGTCCCCAAGGCAGAGACATCTCACTGAGATGTCCGTCGCTGCCACGTAGCACACGGTGATCCGAGGTAAGGTCAGCTAGCACCTGCATCCAACCTTCTGAAGTGCAAAGAGCCGGCATGCCCACCCAACTCTCCGAGAAGGTGCGGGAGCCCGACACGATTCTGGTTAACGCGTCCGTTCTCGTAGGGTGTACTTCCCACACGTCGAATGGAGGCTTCACGCGTGAGGCGAGGAAACACCGCGGAGAACGCGACAGGCCAATACCAGATCTATCCTCAACAGTGAGCGGCCAAACGGCGATGCTCCTCGTCGCCTCTGGTGACGGCCCTGCCACCACAAGCTCAATCGCGTCGAATCGCCTCGCGACGACGTACCATGCTCCAGCGTGGAAGACGGCCCCTTCGGCTAGCCCAGGTACCACCAGGGTATCCTCCCGTAGCGAGCCGTCCGCCAGGGACACGGAGATCACCCGACTACCGTCAGCGGCGAAGAGCGCCAGGCGACCATTGTCGAGGAATGTGCCCCCGACTACTCGCTCAGTGCCTACATCCAACGCCATGACCACTACGGAATCCCTAGCTATCAGCACATCCGAGGAACCCCGTGACCATACAGCAAGTGAGGAGTCTGGCCCGATGGCGATCCCTGATGGCGGCATGTTCGCAGGAAGTGGGGTATGCGCCCCTGAATTCGACCCGGTGCGGGCGCTAATCCGTGCTAAGAGTCTGGGGTCCAATTCCCTCCGATTGCAAGTAGGCCAAGGGGGGCCGGTTTCCCACGCTCGAGTGTCGGCGTGAGCCGTTGTAGTACCGCATTTGGCGATCGACGAGATCGCGAAGATCCGCCAGGTCCTTCGCTTCCCGGAACAGGGA
>JBHHWH010000136.1:0-3967 GCA_046756405.1 Acidimicrobiia bacterium
AGTGCCCATGAGGAATTGCCAGCCCGAGTCCACGCAGCCATCCCGGGGGTAGGGCAGATCCGCCCAGAAGCCCGCATAGTCGTCGATCAGGTTGGTGTAGTCCTCGAAGGCGGTGACGATGTAGCCCTCGATGGGGATGCCTGAGATGGCCTTGATCTCCTTGAGGGAGCTTTGTGGACCCCGGCCCCGCATGGTGATCCCTAGCTTGTCGATACCCGTCCCGTAGGAGACGGGGATGAAGGTGTCCCGGGGGAGGCCGGTGATGGCTCCGGTGCCGGTGGCCGGGTCGACGGTGACGATGTGAATCGAGTCGGCGTTGGAGGTGAGGGGGTTGCTGCCTGGTCTGGCGTCACCACCCAGCACCAGAAGCTGTCTCGGTGGGTCCCCATACCAGGCGGGCAGGCCGTGGCGGGCCAGCTTCGAGCCCACCACCCGCCAGTGGTCGCCCTCCTCGGAGACGAGGAGAAGAATGTCGCTTCCTGTGCCCACTACTGCCACCTGGGTGCCGCCGACCGTCTCGGTTTTCGCCCAGCCGGTGATGGAGTCGCTGCGGGGTTTCGGGTAGAGGGTCCACTTGGCCGAGGAGTAGAGGAAGTCGTAGAGGCCGCCGGGGATCTCCGGGGCCCCCCAATACCACAGGTAGTAGGCCTCCACGGCGTTCTTCAGGCCGCTGGTTGCGCCGGAGAGGGAGACGTTGACTCCACTGGAGAGCGGTCCGAAATCACCCGAGACCGGAATCCAGCCCGTATCCCCCCACGAGTACTGGTCGTCGGCCACGCCCTGGGTGTTGGTGAAGCGGAAGTACAGGGTGCGGTTCGAAGGGCGGAACAGCACCGGAGAGTCCTTACCGTCGCCGTTCCAGTCGCCGGCTACCAGACGGTCCCCCGGGTTGCCGTAGATGAAATCCGCCGCCGTGGGTGCACCACCGCCGATCTGGTTGCCGCCGTCGTCATACTTCAGCCAGTGGGTGTTCTGGAAGTACACCCTGCCCGTGGACTCCCGGTGCAGACCCACGGTGTCTTTGCCGTCGCCGTCGAAGTCGCCGGTGAAGGGTTTGTCACCGGGGATGCCGAAGTAGTACCAGTAGTCGGCCTGGCCCAGACCCCCTTCGTTTTCTCCCAGCTTGTTGATGATGTACACCCGGCCTTCCGAGGGTCGGTAGATGGAGACGGTGTCACAGCCGTCACCGTTGAAATCCCCGGCGATGGGGATGTCACCGGGGTTGCCGAAGAAGAAGCGGATCGTCCCCGGGCCGGCGGTGTTGGAGTTGCGCAGGTAGACGAAGCCGTCGGACTGGCGGTACAGGCCCGGGGTGTCGACGCCGTCGCAGTCCCAGTCGCCCATGAAAGGAAGGTCGCCGGGGGTGCCGTAGAAGAAGGATGTCACTTCGTCGTCGGTGTTGCGTAGATGCCACAGGCCCTGGGAAGGGTCGACCAGGCCCACATCGCTGATGGGGTAGGGAGTTCCGCCCTTGGCAGGGACGATGACAATCACAGAGACGAGCACCGCCACCACCAGAGTCGTCACGAGGAGGAGGGGGCGACGCATCATGAGATTCTTCGCCACAGCGCCCATTCAGCGGTCAGCGTACCAACCCTCGGTGGCGCGGGCGGCATTCGCTGCAAGGTCTCGGGCGGAGCCGATTCGCGGGCCCGGAAGGGCGGGGCAGTACCCTCCAGGCCGTGTCCCCTTCGGTGACGGTCCTCGCCCCCGCCTACAACGAAGAGGCTGTCATCGGAGATTTCGTTGCCACCGTCGTCGATGCCCTGGAACCGGGCTGGGGACTACTAGTCGTCGACGACGGCTCCAGAGATGGCACCAAGGAGCTGCTCCGCCGCCTCGCCGGCGAGTACCCGGCTCTGCGGGTCATAACCCACGATCACAACCAGGGCGTCGGGGCCGCTCTCCGCACCGGGTTCGCCGGCGCCACCGGTGACATCGTGGTCACCATGGACGCAGACCTCTCCCATCCCGTCGACCTCATCGCCCGGCTCGTCGACGAATGCGGGCAGGCCTCGGCTGCCTTCGCAAGCCGCTTCGTTGCCGGAGGCTCCATGGAGGGAGTCCCGGCGATGCGGAGGTGGATGTCGGCCGCCGGCAACCTCGTGTTTCGGTTGATGTTCTTGTCGCCGGTTCGCGATCTGACCACGGGTTTTCGTGCCTATCGGAGGGAGGCGTTGGCAGACATCAAGCCGTCGTCGACCGGATTCGAGGTACAGCTCGAGCTGGCCGTGCTTCTCATCAGCCGGCATGAGACCATCGTCGAAGTCCCGCTTCAGCTGGCAAACCGGGCAGCCGGTACGTCGAAGATGCGATATCTGCCTCTGATCTCAACCTACGCAAAGGCGGTAGCCCGTCTACTGGTTGTTCGCTGGCGTCACCTGCTGTCCCAGGGGACGCCGGAGAGCTGACGGCAACAGAGTGGCCGGGCTCCCTACGTCGTTGTGGGTTCCTCCTCGCTGGTCTGCCTTCCGACCTGGCCCAGGGTGACCAGGGTCAAGGCGATCACCACGGTGAACACGATGTCCAAGAAGTAGCGGAAGCGGGGATGGGCAAACAGGAGGACGGCATGGCCCAGCCAGCTCGCAGAGACCAGGCCCACCACCACGATCCGCAACTCCGACGACCAGCGTCTCCACAGCAGCACCGCCGCGCCGGCCATGGCCAGGTAGAAGGCGGCGGCCGCGGGAAGGGCCTTGCCCAGGACACCTTGGAGGGGGACGAATCGGGCCACGAAGTCGTCGGTCCCCGGCACCGGGCTCTGAGTGGACCAGAACAGGGCGTAGTCGGGCGAGGCGAACAGGTTGTAGGTGCCGTCGCGTATCGATTCGAGTATGGAGTTGGGCCTCTCGCGGATGTAGGCCAGGCCCAGCTCCCAGCCGACCTCATTCGCCTCCAGGTCGGAGTCCCAAGGCACGTCGGGTGACCATCCGTAGCCGTCGGGGTTGTGTCCTGAATAAAAGTTCATGCCTCCCACGGTCGACAGGTAGATCCCAGGCCGCACCACGACGGCGTTGCGGACTATCCACGGTGTGACCACTGCGACCACCGCCACGGCCATCAACGAGACGAGACGCAACCTGGTCCGACGCGGGCTGGCGCGATTCGTCCACCAGACGACGGCCGCCAGCACCGGGAGGTAGAAGACCGCCTCCCCCCGAGTCAGCACGGCCAGGCCGGTGACCGCCCCCGCTCCCAGGGCCGTCCAGGTGTCCTCCGGCCGGAGACGCAGGGTCAGCAGCAGCGAGCCCAGCATCAGCACCGCGAAGAGGTGCTCGGTGCCCAGCACCGGGCTGTACAGCACGAAGGTGGGACTGACCGCTGCTACCCCTGCGGCCACCAGGGCGACGGTCTCGTTCCTTGTGAGCCTCCTGGCCAGCACATACACCAGTCCCACGGTGACAGTCGACAGGATCACCATGGCCAGGCTCAGCCAGAGAGTCGAGCGCGAGATGAGCATCAGGGCCGCAAGCAGCAGGGGATGGCCGGGAAGGGCCTGAGCGGAGGATTCGGCCAGGCCGAGATGGCCCTTGTCGATGAGGTTCTGGCCCAGCCGGTAGTACCAGAGGTAGTCGGAGACGGGTTCGGGGCGGGCGTGGAGGAGCCAGGCGAGGCGGAGCGCGAAGGCAGCGCCCACGATGAGAGCCACTCGGAGTCGTGTGGGGAGGCTCCGGAGTCGCACCGCGTCTGACATGTAGCTCTTCTGTTCGAGGGCCTGTTCGGTTCCGACCCTAGCGCTGAGACGGAGCCCTCCCCGAAGGCCGGCTCATCATCGAGAGCGCCCCTAGCCTGTCCCCAGCCTCGTGACGCTAAGACCTACACCCCGGGTGGCCCGCTATCTCTTCTTGGCCCTGGTGGCCCTGCTGCCACTACACACGGTGTTCTTCCGTCTCGAGATAGCGGTGAAGCCCTGGCTGGTGTTGGTAGTGGTCGTGGCGGTCCTCGACCTGTGGACCCACCGCGGGCG
>JBHHWH010000137.1:0-3851 GCA_046756405.1 Acidimicrobiia bacterium
CCCGAGACGACTCACGTCTACCGCGTCGCAGAGACGCTGGTAGTCAACGCCGAAAACGCCGACCCGCTCCGGGATACCCTCGACGCCCGTCTTACGCTCACGACCTGTCATCCCAAGGGATCAGCAAGACAGCGTCTGGTAGTGGTCGCGGTCTACGATGGCCCTCTAGACGGTGCAGCGGGATGACAGATTCCGGTGCAAGGAGCTGTGTTGGCCCGTATACCAGACCTGCTCAAGTCGCCAAGACCCTGGTGGCTGAACCGCGCTGCTCTGGTGTCGCTCATCGGTCTGGCCCTGGCCGCCGCTTACGCTCTCGCCCTCGGCTTCATAATTCCGAGCCGGGTGGCCGAAGAGTTTCTCGATGCGCAGGCCGCCGCCGACCAAGTCCACCTCGAGTTCCTGGTTTCCAGTGGGGTGATAGGTGCCGGCGAACCCGACTACACAGCACTCAACCGTTTCGTCCAGAGCGCGATCCTCCGCGGTGACTTCGTAAGGGTGAAACTCTGGTCGGTGGACGGAACGGTCCTCTACTCCGATGCCGCCGAGCTAGTTGGCCAGACGTTCACCCTCGATGAGGATTTTCATTCGATGACCGAGACGATGTCCCACATCGCCGATCTCAGCGCGGACGAGAACTACCTCGAAGCGGAGGAGTTCGGGGGACAACTCCTAGAGACCTACGTCCCCATTATCGACGACGACGAAGTGCTGGCGGTGTGGGAGATCTACCGAACGCTCGACGCCTATGAGGAGTCCGTAGCGGACACGAGGCGTCTGGTCTGGGCCAGCGTGGGGTCCGGCCTGGTCGTGCTCGGCCTATTCCTCGTCTCGTCTTTCTGGATGTTGATCCGCACGGCCAACTCTCAGAAGGAGGCGGCAGAGGCCCGCTCGGCTGACCTCGAGTGGCTGCTCGAGGTTGCCAAGCTGACCACGTCCGCCGACGACACCGACACACTGGCGGAACGTCTTGAGGCGCTGTTCGAGGGTGCCGACGAGGTGCGGCATGCATCCGTGACCGTCAAGCCTACGGGTGGAGAAGCCCAGGTGGTGGTCTCGACGGGGGAGTTAGCGCCGGAAGAAGTGAGGCCGCACGGAGTGGCGGTGGCCAGATCGGCGACATCTAGTGGTGAAACCGAGGTGGTCATCGTCCCGAGCGATATCTGGGGCTCGCCCGCTTCCGTGCAGGCCCTGGCCGAAGAAGTCAACGTGGGGTTCCAGAAGGTTCTGCTGACCGAAGGCCTGAACGAGTACCAGGCCCAACTCGAGGCCGTGATGGAGAAGATAGTTGCCGTCGAGGAGAGCGAGCGCCGCCGACTCGCCGGTGACCTCCATGACAGCCTTGCTCAGGACCTCCACCGGATCCTCTTCGGGATTCGCAAGCTCGCCGTTGGGGCGTCGCCGGACGTCCGTGACGAGATCGCGGAGCTGGAGGGCACCGTCCTGGATTCGAGCACATCTCTGCGCCGTCTGATGAGCGACTTGCACCCGACCGTGGTCGAGGACGTCGAGTTCTCGGCCGCCCTACGCAGCCTGGCCGACCGGATGGTGGAGGAGTTCGGGTTGACCGTCTCGGTGGACTTGGCTGGTTGCCCCGAACCGCCAATGGAGGTGAAGCTGGCCGGATATCGGATAGCCCAGGAAGCACTGGTCAATGTTGCCAAGCACTCCGGGGGCGACGCGGCGGTGCTTCGCACCTTCGAACAGGACGGTGATCTGGTGATCGAGGTGGAGGACCAGGGCGGAGGTCTTCCGGCCGACGCTTCTCCTGGCCGGGGCATTTGGCTAATGCGAGACCGCGCTGCTCAGTTGGGCGGCCACGTCGAATTCGAGTCGACCGGCGACGGGCTTACCGTCCGCACACGTATACCGATCAGAGAGCCAACGTGAGCTCGATAGGCATCATGGTCGTAGACGATCACGCCGTCCTACGCACGGGAATTCGCTCCATGTTGCAGGACGAAGACGGAGTGAAGGTCGTCGGTGAGGCCGAGGACGGTGAGCAGGCCCTCGAGCTGATCGACTCGATCGGGCCCGACGTGGTGCTGCTTGACGTGAAGATGCCCAACATGGACGGGCTGGCCACGCTTCGGGAGCTTCACGCGTCGAATCCGGACCTTCCTGTCCTCATCTTCTCGATGTACGACGACCCGGCATACGTCGAGCAGGCGATCACGAGCGGTGCTACGGGCTACCTGCTGAAGACAGTCGGAAGAGACGAACTGGTCAGGGCAGTGAAAGCGGCCCATGAAGGCCAGGGATATCTCCAAGCCGAGATAACCCGACCGGTCCTGACTCGATTCTCCCGGACCTACGACTCGGCGTCGTCCGACATTCACCTCTCGCCCCGGGAGACCCAGACCCTGCAACTCATCGCCGACGGCTACTCCAACAAGCAGATCGCCTTTGAGCTGGAGATCTCCGAGGCCACAGTCAAGACCTACGTGACCTCACTCTTCGAGAAGCTCGGTGCCGTGCACCGGGCACACGCCGTCGCTCTGGCTCTGCGGCATCGTCTCATCGACTAGAGAGCACCCTGATCAGAAAGATGACATGTAGGGGGACCCCCTCCGGCTCAAGCACAATCTTGTGCTGTTAGGCCCTTTTGGGGCGGAGCTATCGAAGGAGGTCCCTGATGGGAATCGTAGGCGGCTTGGACGTGCATCGAGCTCAGATCACATACGACTATCTGGACTCTGCTACCGGTGAGGTGGAGGTGGGTCGGATCGTGCCGGCGACCCGGCCGGTGTTGCGGGAGTGGTTGTCTCGTTTCGAGGGGGTGGAGGCGGTGTTTGCCACCGAGGGGTGTACGGGGTGGCGGTTCGTGGTCGAGGAGCTGGGACGGGCCGGGGTGGAGGCGCATCTGGCGGAGCCGGCGGATACTGCCACCCTGCGGGGTCGTAAGAAGCGGGCCAAGACCGACCGGGCCGACGCTCGGCATCTCCGTCAGCTGCTGGTCGAGGGTCGGCTTCCCGAGTCGTGGATCGCTCCTTCGCATGTGCTGGAGACCCGGGTCAAGGGCAGGCTGTATGTGGCGTTGATGGATCAGCGGCGAGCCTGGCAGCAGCGTATCCACGCTCAACTGTTTCATCAGGGGGTGGAGAAGCGCCGCAGCCTGCTGGCCGCCGACCAGCGGGCTTGGCTGGCCGAAGTGGATCTGTCTGATGCTGGTCGTCAGCTGATCGAGGTGGCCCTACGGGTCACCGACGCTCTCACCGCCGAGATCGAGCCGCTCCGCGCCGAGCTCCAGACGTTGGCGCGTAGCCAGCCGGGCCCTCGGGCTCTTCGAGAGGGGATTTGGGGGATCGGGCCGTTGACCGCACCGATCATCTGGGCTGAGATGGGCGATTGCCGCCGTTTCTCCTCATCGGATCAGGCGGTGCGTCACACCGGATTGGATGTCACCGTGTGGTCCTCGGACGGGAGACGCTCCCCAGGCCACCTGTCTCGTCAGGGGCCTCCGGTGTTGCGGTGGGCTCTGTTCGAAGCTGCATTCCTGGCGGCTCGGAAGATCTCACCCGACCACGACTATTACCTGTCGGTCAAAGAAAGGCTCGGAGCGAACCGGGCGGCCCTCTCGGTGGCCCGCAAACTGGCCCGCCGGGTCCACCACATTCTGCGCGACCTTGGCGACAAGGCTTGGGAAGAGGCGGCCTGACCGATGAGGCGGCGCGTCCAAGCCCAACTCCTGATGTGCCGCGGCCGGCTCCCTCGACAACCCTGTCACCCCGGTCTCGGACCGGAGGTCCCTGAAAGAACGAGCGGCCGCACCACACGCAGCGGGGCATACCCCATCAATCATCACGTCGCCGGGCACCCGCCGGTGCTCGAGCACCCAGATAAGGCAGGGCACC
>JBHHWH010000138.1:0-3840 GCA_046756405.1 Acidimicrobiia bacterium
GAGGTGGAGGGGGAGCTGTGGATCGGGGTGGAGACCACCATGGAGGTGGTGGGCTGTCCGGACTGTGGGTCGAGGGCGAAGAGCAAGGGCCGCCGTCGGACCGTGGTCCGGGATCTGCCCGCAGGTGGCCGGCCGGTGCGTCTGGTGTGGCGGAAACGCCGCTGGGCCTGCCCCGAGGTGGACTGTGAGCGCAGGTCATGGTCGGAGACTCACCCTGAGATACGCCCTCGGGCGGTGTTGTCGGAACGGGCCCGCCGTTGGGCGTTCAGCCAGGTGGGGGAGAAGGGCCGGACGGTGGCTTCGGTGGCCGCCGATCTCGGTGTGGGGTGGCATACGGTGATGGACGCGGTGCGAGAGCACGGCCAGCCGCTGGTTGAAGCTCTCTCCCTGGAGGGGGTGTCGGCTCTGGGGATGGATGAACACCGGTGGCGTCATCGTCCTCGAGGCTGGGCGATCGGCTTCTGTGACCTCGACACTGGCCGGCTCATCGACATCATCGAGGGCCGCTCAGCGGCTGGTATCAGCAGGTTCCTCGCTGCTCAACCCCCCGAGATCCGAGTCCGGATAGAGACGGTGAGTGTCGACCCGTGGCGGGGGTATCTCCGACCGGTACGGAGCCTGTTGTCCGGAGCCCAGATCGTCGTCGACCATTTTCATCTGATAAGGCTGGCGAACCAGATGGTCACCGAGGTCCGCCAGCGCACCCAACAAGAGGTCACCGGACACCGAGGCCGCAAAGGCGACCCCCTCTACGGGATCCGCCATCTCCTCCTCCGTGGCAGAGAACGGCTCACCATCCGAGCCCAGGAGCGGATCATGATGGCGTTGGACCACCCCGACGGGGACCGTTGGGATGAGATCGGGTGCGCCTGGTGGGGAAAGGAACTGCTACGAGACGTCTACGCAGCCGACGGTCTGGCCCAAGCCCGCCGGGCCCTCCAAGAGTTCTACGGCTGGGTCGAGAAGGTGGCCGTCCCCGAGCTGTCACGACTGGCCCGCACCGTCCGCCAATGGGAGGCGGAGATCCTCGCCTACCACCAGCAGAAATACTCGAACAGCAAGACCGAAGCCGCCAACCTCATCGTCGAGAAACAACGAAGAGCAGCCCACGGCTACCGCAACTTCGACAACTATCGGCTCCGCCTACTCCTCAACCACGGAGTCAAATGGGATACTCAACCCACCACCAAGATCAGAAGCCACAAACCCCCGATGGTCGCGTAGAGATTCCCTAACGGTTGTCAACCCGGGATTGGTGACGGTGGGTGGGCGCGAGTGGTTGGGGTCGCTGCCGTGGGGGACGACCCGGGGGGTGGTGGGGGTTGTGGTGTTCAGCGGGTGAGTCGTCCTCTTCTGATCGCTGCTGTTGTGGCGCGGCTGCGGCGGCGAACCTGTTCGGGCACGGCCAGGGAGCGGGCGAGTTCGCTGGCGTGCCGTCGGATGATCGGGTTCTCGTCGAGATCCCGAAGCTTGTAGGGGGTCCCGCGGGTCAGGGTGGCCCAGGTGCGGGCGACCAGCTTGCGGGCCACCGCGCAGTTGGCCTGGGTGTGGCAGTGGCCTTTTTCGCACATGAGCTTGCGGTAGAAGCATGCCAGCTGGGGGTCGACGGTGCGGGCGGCGTTGGCGGCCAGGTAGAAGGCGAGGCGGAGCTCTTCGGGTCCTTCTTTGGTGATCGCCCTCGAGGGCTGGGTCACCGTTCCGCTCGACCAGTTCGACGGGCAGATCCCCACGTATGCCTGCGCTTCCTTGGCAGTGGGGAACTGGGAGCCGTCTCCGAAGAAGGCCCGAACCACCGGCGCGGTGCGAACGCCCATCCCCGGCACCGACAACAGCAGCGGATCGTCGCCCCAGAGGCGTTCCCATCGTTGGGTCACCATGGTGTCGGCTCTGGCCAGGCGAGCCTGCGCGTTGGCGACGTCAGCGACCAGCTCGGCGGTCTCCCATCCCAGGGCGTCGAGGTCGAGGTGGCCGTCCCAGAACTCGGCCCAGCCTCGGGCGGCGATGCGGATCCGATCGGCCCGGCGGGTCGCGTCGGTCACCCCTCTGGTGTGGGCTGCAACCACATCGGCGACCGACCCCGGACGGGCCCGAGCCAACCGTTCCAGATGCGACCAGCGTTGTAGTACAGCGGTGGCGGTAGCACGGGATCCGGCGAAAGCGTTCCATACGTCGGGGAACGCCCATCGGGCCAGCGACACCAGCCGCCGATACCAGCGGTTGGCCTCAACCAGGGTCTTGTGGCGGCGCTGCACCGCCCGCCGCAGCGCCAACTCGTCAGGGTCGGGGATCCGTACCGGGTCCAACCTGAACAGCTCCGGTGCCCGCGACAGCACCTCAGCATCGATCACGTCGGACTTGTCCTTGCCCGACATCGCCGCCCGCAACCGTGCCGAATGCCGGCTCCCCACCAGCAGCAACGACACGCCTGCCCGGGCGGTAGCCACCGACAACGGCAACCAGGTCATCGATGTGGGCTCTGCGACCGCCACCGCCCCCACATACCCCGACAGCCGCTTCGAGATCCGATCCAACCCTGCCAGGGTGGGAGCGGCCTCAAAGTCGTCGATCACAACCTGGATTGTGTCTGAGTTCGTGACGGTGTTCGGCCTGGGAAAAATACCGGCCACTTGTGGGGTGGTGAGTCCACGACTGGAGGTGGATGATGGCAGAGCAGAAGGTTACGAGCAGCAAGCGCCGAAAGAGGCGCCTGTTGACTCCGGCGGAGAAGTATCAGGTGTGGTTGGAGGTGGTGTCTGGCCAGGGTTCTCAGCGGGAGATCGCCGATAAATGGGGTGTGAACCGTTCCACGGTGACTTCGATCGTGAGGACCGCGAAGCAGGGAGCGTTGGATCGGCTGGCGGCGGCGAGACCGGGCCGGGGAGGCAAGTCTGCGGAGCAGGTGGCGTTGGAGGACGCTGAGGCGGAGATTGTCCGGCTGCGGGAGACGATTACTGCTCAGGCGGTGGAGCTGCATTTGTTCCGGGGAAAAGAGCCTTGGGGCTGAACGCCGGCCCCGTGCCTTTGAGGGTGTCGGCTGTGGTGAAGGCCGGTCTTCTGGGTCTGGTCGATGAGGCCAGAGGCCAGGGCTGGTCACAGGCTGGGGCCTGTCGGATCCTCAAGTTGAATCCGGATCGGGCGACCAGATGGCGTCGACGACAACGCCGAGCCGGACTGGCTGATGCTCGTCCTGGTCCCACCGAGGCTCTCCATCAGATCCTGCCTTGGGAGCGGCAGGCCATCATCGAGCTGTTCGACGAGTGGGGTGAGATCGACCGTTCCCATCGGAAACTAGCTCACCGGGGCTCCCGCCTGGAGCGGGTGTTCGTCTCCGAATCCACCGTGTTCAGAGTGCTGACCAGCGAGAACCTGGTTTTACCAGCGACTCCTTCAAGGGAGCCGGTGGGGCCAAGAAAGCCGTGGCCTGACTGGGTGGAATACCGGCCCTGCCAGGTGTGGGCCCACGATCTCACCGCCTTCCGTAGAGCAGGCCGGGACGTCCTGGCCATCCTGGATCTGGTCTCCCGGAAGTGGATCGCCACCCTGGTCGTTCCCGCCGGCCGAGGCGAATCAGAACACGTACAGGCCGTCTACACCCGAGCCCTGGAAGCCGAAGGGCTCCTCGCCGAGATCGAAGCTCGGATGGTGGCCCCCAACACAGACGAGCTGATGCCAGTGCTCCTCGCCGTCAGCGATGGCGGACCCCAGATGGTGTCCGGGACCGCCCGAGACCAAGGCCCTCCACTCGTTGGCTCTCCACGTGGGACGACCCGGGACACCCACCGACCAGGCCCACATCGAATCCCTCTTCGGACACATAAAAGGTGAATGGCCCCATCTGGA
>JBHHWH010000139.1:0-3784 GCA_046756405.1 Acidimicrobiia bacterium
CTTCCCCATTCGTTTCTCACCCTCCGTTCTGGGGAGAGAATCGCCCTCCACCCTAGCTTGGCCTTAGCGTACCCCGTGGGTCAAATTCAGGGGCGCGGTTCCGTGGTACGCTGTAGACAGCTTCAAGGTGATGGTCTGCACCAGGCGCCGCATGAGTAGGCGCCGTGCAGGACAGGCCACATACGGCAACCAGCATAGGTAGTGCTTGACCGCCCCGAACAACCGGTGGCGTCAAGAGCCGTAGCGGCGCATGGCAGCGGGACACCAGAGTCGCGAAGTCCCTGAGGCTTCGAAAGACAGACATCAGCCAGCGGAATGATTGGGCGAGACGCTTGGGGTCCTCAGTACCATCGTCTGTCAACTCCTTGGTTTTCGGTGGTCCATGCCACGACGTACGCCAAGACGCCCTTCTTCCGTACTGGGCGAGGGATCGTGCGGAGTCGGGTCACCTTTCTTCTAGAAGAGCCTCCCGAGTGGTTCGATCGACGTTTTCTCCTCCTTCCACTCACCCGGGTGAGCCGGGCCGAAACGCCTAAGGCACGGAGGCTGTTCACAGTGATGGAATGAACCGGGTGGTCCTCACCTGATCGGCACGGGGCAGTCGCTGTCCCTTACAACGACTTGGACCCTAGATACCCTCAACTACAGTCAGCTCGGTCATCGATTTCAGGTGATCACGTCCACGTCTGTTGTTACTATGGGACGGATCTACACTTTCGTTTACCGCGACCACGCCTTCTACGGGGTTTGGAGTTGACCCGCCTATGGAGAGTTCATCATAGCGGGGGCAACCCCAGAGGGACCACTGGCGTCAGTACCGTTTCTCAATCCACTCGGCCTCAGACTCAAGGAGGGGAAGTCCAGTTTCGAAGATGCCGAGGAGAGATAAGCTCTTCCTGAACGTTGGATAGAGGACCTCCAGGCGGATCGCTGACGGCTTGTCTGCGACTCTCCGGATCAGTGCATCCTCCAATGGGACAAACCACACGCGATTCAGGAAATCACGCTGGGCCACGTGGACCATCTCATGCAGGAGAACCTGGAGACGCACATCTGGCGGAAGGCCATCATCCAGCTCGATAATCGATCCATCCGTGGCTCCGTTCATCCCTTCTGCGAAGAGCTCATTCCCTCGGGATCCAAAAACGACAGTTCCGGTCTGGAAGGTCTCGCTCCAGTCGAGGCGCCTGTCGGAACGAACAACGCCTTGGGCAATCCTCAGGATGTCGTAGACGCTGACAGAGGGAGTCAGAGAGAGCTGGTTGTCGCCACGATCCAACTCCAAGGCAAACGGACCGAGGGGAAATACGACCCGGTCCAAACTCGCCCAACCATGCGCGGCATTGAGAACGATTGACGCGCCGATCGAGCTCACCTGCCGACCCGCGAACAGAGCACCAGAGACGTCCGCACTCATGAGACGCTTACCTGCATAGTGAACACCCCCACCCAGCGCACCCCGCTTGAACCCGTCGGTGAAGCTGGCGCCTCGAAGAGTCTGGGCGAGTCCGGCGGCAATGCCGCCGAGAAGGCTATTGGTTGTCAGCTGGATGAGATCGCGTGACTGAGCGGCCAAGGCCGTGGGCACAACAGCGATCACGAGGGCGACAAGCGTGATCGACCCGAGTGATTTGCCGGCGACCGACGTGGAGCGCCGCGGCTTCCACCGCCCTCGCCATCGGTTCCCCCAGGCCGTCTTCATCCGCGGCTCGGATGAGATGAAGAGATCGTACCCATCAGTTGACTCACCAACCGCCTCTACCTCTGGGGAGTGGGAGGAGAAGTGCCTCAAAGTCCGACTCAAGGCCTTGTGGACCGATGAAACCTGCAAGCCAATAATGCAAAGGCCCGGCCCCCAACTATGGGCCGGGCCTCCGTCTGTAGGTGGGATAGGCACACCCTCAGCCTACGCGATGTGCCCACGAGATGCATCGAACCAGGTACTAGAAGTTCTCCTGCCAGTAGTTGATAGTATTCACTGCAATTGGATCGACGCAACAAGTGAACAGGTCCACCACGAACTCTCCGAAATCGGGACTGGGTCCCGCCGTGAACGGTGCCCATACCTCGGCAACCCAACGATCCTCGATATCCCAGCCGAATGACTCGTACTCCGACCCCAGGATCGATCCGCCTCCGGCCCAGATGTTGAAGGAATAGGTGTCCCAGATCTTCAGGTTCGCAGCAGAGGCCTCTCCGTTGTTCGGGAAACTCACGAAATGTTCGACGATCGTGCCGCCAGCTGTGCCACTCTCTCCGACATTCAATTCGTAAGGACACTCTCTGGGGTCGTTGTGGTCGATCTCCAGTGTTGCGCCCCAACTCTCCCAATCGGAGTTCACCTGAATCGAGCATCCATGATCGCTCCGGTTGTCCCCGTCGATGCCGCCGGTGCAGCCGGTCGCGGCGAGTGCACCGAACATCACGCCGAAAATGACCCGCCGTGACATATTCATCGGCCACCTCCCCGCGCCCAGATGTCTGCCCGAGTCACGGTGCCGTCCCGCACGAGCGTGAGCGTTCGAGCACCTCCGATCGGGGCCTCCACGGCTACCGTTCCGCTACCTAGGTTGCCGACGATAGTGCCATCGTCCGCGAGAAGGATACGTTCCTGGGTTTCTTCTCCCGTTACCTCAACAGTCCAGATTCCACGTTGGGGGAAGAATCGAAAACCCTCCCGAATAAAACGGGGTCTCGAGGAGACAACTCCGCCGGTAGCAGTCGCAGCGATCCTCGCGGCGCGCTCTGGTGTTAGTACCTGGCTCCCGTCAACAGGGATCCCAGCACTACGGAATTCGTTGCCATGTCCCGACGGGGCGACCAGGTGTCCCCCGCTAATGGCCAGGTTCGTCGCATGCACCGAGACCCCCACGCTGATCGCAGGAACACCGTTTGAGCGGAGGGTGACGAGGTAGAAGCTACCCAATGCCCGTTTCAGCGGGCCTCCGTGATTGCCACCCGTCTCCACGTACGGCGTCTCAGCTAGTTCGACACGCGGATCGACCGTGAGGCTGGCAAAGTCGATGTTTGCGCCATGCTGGCGTTCAAGACGGGTGTCTTGGTAGACCAGGAACTCATTCGCATACTGAAGCGCTAATGCCTGGGCCACTTCGGGCGTGATCCGGTCGGCACCCACCGGAAACACTAGCTCTTGGAACAGTCCCTGCTCAGTCAGTTGATATGCCAGATCCGCAGCGACAATGTCTGCCATCGCCTCAACCTCCATCCCATCCTCGGGAGGGGACGCAGTCGGCGCACCGACATCGCATGCCGCCACTACGAGACAGGCGACTGTGGTACCGAGCATGTGTAGAGAGCCAATCCTCAGGTTCATCTCAGGATACTCCTTGTCATAGGAACTGAGCTTGATCGGTATACTGCGGTGGGGGCTGGTCTCGGGGAGACCGAGAACGGTCACGGTCTACTGGATCATGATGCCTCCTGATATGGGTTTAGTCAGGGACGGCGGTCGACGAGCTAGCGATCATACTGGCGTTCGATCCTCCTAACCCAGACACCCGCCCACGCACGCACAAGGCGGGTCTTACAGGCCACTATTCGATATCGTAATGTGGGTAGTCGCCGTATCCGTTTACTGGCCCGAACGCAGACTGGGAACGTGGAAGGAGAAAGTGCTCGAAACGTGGAGTGGGCTTCGCCGGAGGGCGGAGAGGTAAGGACGGACCCGCTTAGGGCGTGCCGTGCGCTAGGCGTTGAAGGGCCTGATGGCTCGAAACGTCTACGGGGCTGTGGCAGCCCCGCTACCCGGCCCGATAGTGCGGGC
>JBHHWH010000140.1:0-3783 GCA_046756405.1 Acidimicrobiia bacterium
GTTACACCGCCGCCGTCATGCTGCTCACGGCACCGATCTTCATCGTTCCCCTCCCCCGCAACCTGGAGCTTCCCGACCCCTGTTCGGGAACCACCATCAAGCTCAAGGACGCCTTGGTGGGCTGCGGGGAGCAGGCCAGCGGCCCGGAGCTGCTGGCCATCCTGGTGGAGGACTTCACCGGAATTGCTGTGGACCACTATGTAGTGCTCAACTTTGCCGGGTTCGCCGGCCTGGTCGACGCCATGGGCGGAGTGGAGATCTGCGTTCCCTATGCGGTGCGGGACCGCACCACCGGCACCGGCCTCGACCTTCCCGAAGGGTGCACCAACGCCACCGGCGAACAGGCCCTGGGTTGGGTGACCTCCCGGACCACGGAAGCCCTCATAGATGGAGAGTGGGTGGCGCTGGAGGGGGTCAGCTCTTTGGATAGGGACCAGCGCATCCTCGATCTGATGTTCAAGGTGATGGCCAAGGCGAAAAGGCTCAGCTCGCCCGGTGACCTCCTCGCCATCGCCGACCAGCTCTCCGGAACTTTCATTCTCGACGAGGGCCTGTCGGTGACCGACGCCGTGGCCCTGGCCTGGGAGCTGCGAGGCACGCCCCTCGCCGACATCGTCACCTTCACCATCCCCGCTGTTTCTGGCGCCAGTGAGGAGGGAGAGTTCATCCTTTCTCCGGCAGAACCCTTCATCAGAACCCTCGAGAGGGAGTATCCGGCTGCGGAATCCTGGCGGGTGCCGGTTCAGCCCTGATCGGAGGGGATCCAGACGATGATCTGAATGGTGTCCTCCCCCACCGCCCCGGTGGAGTCGGTGGCCCGGGCGATGATGTAGGGTTGAGCCGAATCGGACGCCCCGGTGGTGATCCGCGCCGTGATCGTCAACCCCGAACCCAGGTAGCCCTCGTCGGAGGAGTACCAGTCGACGGTGAAGCTGTCACCTTCAGGGTCGGTCACCTCGGCAACGAAGGTTACGTCAGCTCCGAACAACCCGTCCTCGTCGGAGTATTCGGCCTGGAAGGTGGACAGGTTGGCCGGCTGGGTGATCGTGACCTGAGGAGGCTGGCTGGGAGGCTGGGCAGTCGTACCAGTTGAGGCCATGGTGGTCGTGGTCGTCGCCATCAAGGCGGTTGTGGTCGTCACGGCGGCGGTCGTCGTGGTTGTGGTCGGAGCAGTCGTGGTCGTGGTCTCGGGTGCGGCGGCCACGGCCGTCTCCGTCGTAGTAGTTGGTTCGCTTCCGGTGGACGCCACCTCGGCCCCCGGGCTACAGGCGACGACGACCAGGGCCACCATCGCAACCATCCCCCATCCTCTTCGCATGGCACCAATGCTAGGCGCCTTCCCGACAAGGCCCCCTACGGTATGGACCCGTGAGGGTCCTCTACGGCAGAAACCACACCACCCTGGGCGAGGTCGCCGTGGTAGCCGATGGCCGCGCCGCCGCTGCCCTCTCCCCGGGTCGCTTCCCCAAGGGATACCCGCATACGGACCCCAATGAGGACTGTGTGGCCGTAGCCGACCTGGGCACCCGAGTTCTTCTCGCCGCTGCCGACGGCCACCATGGCGTCGAGGCCTCCCATGCCGCCATCGGAGCGGTCGCCCAGGTGGTGGCCTCTCTCCAACACACGACTCCGAGACGCCTCGTCGAGGTTGTCATCGATGCGGTGGCTGAGATCACTTCGGGGAGCCGCACCGCCCTCACCGTGGCCCTCTTCGACGCCCAACGAGGCCAGGCGTTCACCTTCGGCGACACCTACCTGATCCGCCTCCGCGACTCCAAGGGTAAGCGGCTCAACAGGCCCGCCCCCTTCCTCGACGCCGGCTCAACCGCCGAAGACGCCCGCTTCGACCGTTTCTCCCTCCGTCCCGGTGACCGGATCCTCGCCGCCACCGACGGCCTCATCGACTTCCTGGGTCGCAGCGCCTTGGCACGCCTGGCGGCTATCGACGAGCCAGACCCTACTACCTGGGTAAATGAAGCAATCGACTTAGCCCTTACCGGCGGCGCCGGAGACAACATCGGTGTAGCGTTGGGAGGGTTGCAGCCCTAGGACGGTGCAGAGCCAAGAGCAAGCCCGCTATGCTCCTGCTACAGCCTGCTAGGGGATGCAAATGCTGAGAGGGAGGATGATGGAGCCGACGCCAGAGTGGGAGATGGGCCCGGGACTCCTGGAGTCCATGTGGCGATACCGGGTGATGGTGATCGTCACCGTCCTGGTGGCCACCCTGGCCGGATACGGCCTCTCCTTCCTTCAGGACACCATGTATGAGGGCCGAGCCGAGGTGATCCTGGCCGACCCCCGCAAGGCTGGAGTCTTTCGGGATGCCACCCGTCTGGTGATCGACCCCTCCCGCTATGTACGCAACCAGGCAGAGCGCATGGTCTCCTCAGAGGTCCTCCTGGATGCAGCTCAGGCCGTGGGCATCGATCTTCCCCTCAACGAACTCAGGGAACTCGTCAACGCCACTCCGGCCACCAACCTCGACCAGATCACAGTCACCGCCTTGGATCCAACCCCTGAGGGAGCAGCGGCTTTGGCCAACGCCATCGTTGAGGCCTACCAGAGGGACGTCACCGAGGAGGTCCAGGCCAACGCTGCCGCCGCCCTCGCTGAACTCGACGCCCAACAGCAGGAACTCCAGGCCCAGATCGACGCCCTGGACGCCCAACTGGACACCGACCCCGACAACGCCGCCCTCCAGGCCCAACGGGATGCCGCCGTCACCCAGATAATCAACCTCAAGGCCCGAGCCGACCAGATAGCCGTCGACGCCGCCCTCTACGGCGACGGTGTGGAGCTGTTCGAACGTTCGGAGATACCGGAAAGCCCGGCCCGACCGCAGCCGGTTCGCAACGCGGCGGTGGCGGCAATGCTGGGGCTGATGGGTGCGGGTGCTTTCGCCTGGTGGAGAGCGGAGAACAGCCAGACCGCCGACCACCGCCACGACCCGGCCCCCATCCTGGGAGCGCCGTTACTGGGCGTCATTCCCGAACTGGAGTTGGTGGGTTCCACAGGCCGCATCCCAGCGGCCACCAACCCCAACTCTCCCGCCGGAGAGTCCTACCAGTTCGTTGCTTCATCGATCGACTACTCGCTCACCGATGAACGAAAGCACGTCCTGCTGATCACCAGCCCTGCCAAGGCCGACGGCAAGACGGTCACCACCGCCAACCTGGCGGTAGCGATGTCCCGGGCTGGCAGGGAGATCCTGGTGGTCGACGCCGACGAGAGAGCCCGGGGCCTCTCTGAGATCGTCGGGGCCAACGGCAGGCCCGGACTAACCGACCTGGCACATAAGGAGACCGAACTCACTCACTGTCTGGTCTCCTGGAACGCCGGCGGAACGGCCCAGCTCCCCCTGGTGCCGGCAGGGACGAGACTGGACTCTCAGGCCGCCTTCTTCCGCACCTCCGAGTTTCGTGATGCCATGCGCAAGATCCACGACGCCGCCGACGTAATACTCGTCGACTCGCCTCCTCTCCTGGCGGTAGCTGACACTTCGGCCATCGCCGGCCAGGCCGACGGCATCATCCTGGTGGTCACCCAGGGCACTCCTCTCTCCCTTCTCGAAGAGGCCCGGGACCGTCTTTCTTTCATCGGCACGCCGCTGCTGGGCTACGTGTTCAACCGTGCCCAAGCACGCAGCCGCCGATACGCGTACGGTTACGGCTACGGATACGGATACGGGGCCTACGGATACGGATACGGATACGGAGAATCCGAAGATGGCCAGGGTGAACGCACGAAGAGGGAACGGAAGAGAAAGAAGCGGAAGCGAGATAG
>JBHHWH010000141.1:0-3706 GCA_046756405.1 Acidimicrobiia bacterium
ACGGAGGCGCGGGTTTCTGGATGGGTGGCCGGATCCTGAGCCGTGTCACCCTCCATCTTCTCGAAGAGCCCGTCCACGACGCACAGGTGGTGGTGGTAGTGAGGATTGAGGCTCGAGCCGAAGCGATGCAGGAAACTGAGCGCGCCCATAGAGGCTGAGGCGGGAGCGGTGGGACAGGCCTCCCTCAAGGTGGCCCGGAGAGCGCGGAGCAGGATATGGAGGACGGCGCCGGCGGTGCGGGGTCGGTGATGGAGGAAGGGCCGGAGACGTTTGGGCACGGAGAGGACGAACTGGCGGACGGGCACATGGGGAATGACGTGGTCCACCAGGTGAGCCGCAGTCTCGGCCATGCGCTTGGCGCTGCATGAGGGGCAGGCCCCCCGGCCTTTGCAGGAAAAGGCCACCAGGAAGTCGTAGCCGCAGGTTGCGCATCGAGCCCTGGTGAGCCCGTGGGCCAGGATGCCGCACTTCAGATAGCTCCGGAATCCTTTTCCACATTATCCGGCACGCCGTCGCCCATAGGGTCGGACTCATGGGCCAGGGCGAGGTAGGTCTCCAGGTGCTCCCGGACGATGCGGTGGAGCGTTGTGGCCTCGGGTCGGTGCCGGCGGTAGGGCTGGACATGGGTGCCAGGCGAAGGCCTGGGTGGCGGCGTGGACCACCGGGTTCTTCGTTGAGCGGCACGGGCCTGTGTGGCCACCGGCGGCCCCTGGCGTCGAGAGGAGCGAGTCGTTCGGTCTCGACGTCAAGGACAGCAGATAGTTGGGGCGAAAGAATGGGAGAAGGGGCCCGGGGCGAGCCAGAGCTGTTTCCGAGGCCCTCGTCAACGGAGGGAAGTCCGCGACACGCCACGCGATCCCTCGATCCGAGCCCAATCCCTCGAAGTAGCCCACGAACAGCATCCGGAAGTACACCCCCGGTGGAATCCTCGGCCGACCCTTCGGTCCCTGGTAGTATCGCTCACACAGCCGCTCGACCCACCGGTCGAACCCGCGCTCCGCAAGCACCTCGTTCAGCCGCTCGTAGAAGGCGTGCCCTGGCGTCTCCACGAGTGTACTCGTCGCGACCCACAGATCCGCCTGACTCTCTTGGTTCCTGCGCTTTCCCATGGCCATACACAACGATAGCGCGTCTTATCCGCCATTTCCATATCTCGCGCCGGTGGGGCGACCATCACCACGGGCTGCCAAGAATACGAGGGAATCCGACGCTGTCGATAGGCAACGGATGTAAGTGCACACCAACCTGCTCTTGCTTCCCCGGGAGAAGGCCATTGGCAGTTCGTGGTCTTAGAATCTTCGTGACGTTGATGAACGGGGGGATAGCATGGTCGCATGCATGACATCGTGGTCGAGCCGTGCTTCGGCTGGGCGTGTTGGTGTTCTGGTAACCGCAGCAGTGGTCTTCTTTGGATGCTCTGGCCACGAGCCGACGCAACCTACGAGTGTGTCACAGACTGTGGAGCCTGCGGGGCAGGTCTCGCCTCGAGGCGGGATTGAGGCGATCTTCGAGGACATCGCTGAGACGAATGGGAGCTTCGCCGGCTTCTACTACGGCTCGCTGTCGGTGCTGCACTTGCTTACGACCGACGCGTCTCGAGGAGATGAGATCCGGAACTGCCTGGAGAGACCTCCTTCGGAGTGAGGCGATCGGCCTGCCCGGCGTCGTCACTCTTGATCTCGACGAGAAGAACAACAGGCTGGTCGTAGGTGTCGAAGACGCCGCCATCATCAGTCAGGTACGCCGGATCGGCAGGGTGTTGGATATCCCCCGACGCGCGCTGGCGGTGGTTCAAGCGAGCCGCCTCACGCCGCTGGATCACACGGTGCGCGACCGTGTGCGTCCGGCGCTCGGAGGGCTGGAGATCCACAACGGCAACGGTGAGTGCACTCTTGGCTTCAGCGCCCGGAGCGACTTCTTTATCGATGGCGCCTTCGGCTTCGTAACCGCATCTCACTGTACGACAGATCTGGGTGGGGTACAAAACACGCAGTTCTGGCAGCAAGATCCGTTCAACGCGAACGACCTGCTTGGCACCGAGAGCCTCGATCCAACACCCTTCTCCGGTGGAACGTGTCCTGACGGGCTTACTTGCCGAAACGCTGACGCGGCGTTCGTCACCTACGACGCAGGAGTCGTCTACGACTTCGGAAGGCTCGTCCGGTCGCCCTCTTGGGACCATGTGAGCGGACCTTTGGACATTGTCCATGGTGATCAGCTATCCATCGTCGCCGACGGGACATTTGATCCCGCCGCGGTCGGAGAGTTGATTTTCAAGGTCGGCCGAACCACGGGTGGAACGTGGGGCAACGTTGTTCGGACATGCCTTGACGCGTTCTCAGGCAGATCGGGGGTCTGGATCCTGTGCAGCACTGAGACGAATGGGGGGCGGGACCCGGAGACAGTGGCTCACCAGTTTTCGACGGCGCTGGTGCCGGCCCCCAAGACGTGATCTTGTTGGGCGTAGTATCGGGCTTGGGTGAAGGGTTCGTGTACAGCCCCATGAGCCAGGTGAAGAAAGACCTGGGTCCTTTGACAGTGTTCTGATGCGTGTCGTGATTTCTCGGGTAGCGATCGGCCTACTGTCCTTTCTCGTTCTCTCGGTTGCCGCGTCGTGCGAAAACCCTCTGCTCCCACCGCAGGCGACGGTGAACTCGGTACGCATGAGGGGCGACGTAGGGTGGCGCAGCCAGGGATGGCAGGGTCGGCCCGGCGTCGAGTGGTCTGTGTACGTTGCCAACCGGGGCTCCGATGCCTCTCAGTTCTACTTCAGTGGGTGCGCGGTACGTGTGCGGCTGTACGGCTCTCGTGAGTTAGTCGGCGTCCCCATCTGGGAGAACTTCAGGGATGGCGACATATGTCCGCTGTTTCTCGCCACGCTTACGATCCCACCGGGCAGTGAGGTGACGCACATAAAGCTCGATGGCTGGGCGCCCCTCAGAAGGCCCGACTCTCCAGACCCAAGACTGGTCTCAGGGCAGGTGCTGCACGCGGTGCGTTCGAGGATGACGGAAACGACCGGTCGTGGCGCTTCTATGGGGGAAGTCTGGTCGTTCCCTGAGCGGCGTGCCCGTGTGGAGGCGGGTTGTTCGATCTCACCGAGGCCGAGCCTATCCTCGACCACACTTTGCGTGGCGCCCCGATTCCAACCGGTGCCTGCGGGAATGGTCCAACGATCGAGCCTGGACTCGGGAGGCTGGGGATACGAGAAAGAACCACTCTGTGGTTCTGACACACGCGGTAGAAGGGGGCAAGTATCGAGGTCAGGATTCAGCGAGCTCCTTGTTGTAGCGAGAAGGAGCTCGGGTCAATAGGCATCATAGGGGCATGGCGTCCGCTACCGCGTCGACTCAGCGCGCACGCGTCAAGCTGCACGCTCGGGGTGGTGGGTCCGAGCGGGCGGCGGCTGCGCTCACACGTGGTGGAGACGAACGCACGGGCGCTGATGGAGGTGCTTCGAGGGATTCCCAGGGACCGGCATGTGTGCCTGGAGGAAGGGACGCTGTCGGGCTGGCTCTACGAGGTCATCGAGCCGCACGTGGAAGAGCTGGTGGTTGCGGGAGTGCACGAGAGCCGAGGACCGAAGAGCGACAAGCTGGGTGCGTTCGGCCTAGGAGCCTGTCCGAGTAATGCAGTGGGCCGCGCGCAGGGGTGTCGGATTGAAATAGAAAAGTCCGGGGGTTCATTGAAATAGAAATGTCCCCCC
>JBHHWH010000142.1:0-3569 GCA_046756405.1 Acidimicrobiia bacterium
TCGGAAAGAGGCGGAGTGGATCGGCGTCGACCGGACGACAACGGTGCCGGTGCCTCACATGGTCGGATACTGCGACAGTCACAGGTTCCTCCCTAAGAACGACGGCAGGGCATCATCCCAGCCTGTCCAATTCTGGATGGCCGGGGCCATAGTCCAACTCGAAGCCGCATATCCTGGCATTGAGTTCCTCTCCTGGCATACTATGTGACATGGCGAAGATAGGTAAGCCCAGACGAATCATCCGGATCCCCCGCCCACAGCCGGCCCCTCCACGCCGCAAGGTCGTCCCAGAGAAGGCCCCCAAGCCTGAACCGAAGCCTGCTCCGGTCTGATGGGGCGGCTGAGCAGGACCATCTCTGCTTGGGCCGCCGTCTCGGGACTTCTACTCTTACCCATCTACCCCAGGGGAACAGTCCTCCTGTGGCGACTAGTCGGCTACGGAGGGATGGGGGCTGTCTACGGCTGGGAGGCCGGCAGCCGATTCCTACCCGTCGAACCCATCACGCTGTATCGGGCCGGTGTTGGCTGGCGGTTCTGGAAGAGCCTCAGCGTCCACGGGTTCTTTGCCGTTGCGGCTGAGGTTGTGGCGAACCGACTGGAACGTAGCGACTTCCCCGCCAGTTCATCGGCACCCCGCAGGCACAGACAGACTGCACAACCCCGCCCACCCAGACGAAGGTAGCCGGCTCATGGGGTGGCGGGCCGAAGGTCATCAGGTGACCCAAGAGGCTCAGAGCCTGGTCTACGGCAGTATTCCTCATCGGCAGCCGTGGCAGATGAGGAACGCCTCCCCGGAGGCGAACTGACGCCGGTAGACGGCTGGATGTTGTAGGCAGGACTCACACAGCGGGAGTGGCTGTCCGCCTAGGGTACGGTCTTTGTAGGGGAGGGGTGTCGGCGGGAGTTCTGACTCCGCACCCTCCACGTTCTTCACTAAGGTTAAGTCGGTCATTGTCATATCTCCTATACTTGACAGGCTCAGGCTTGCTAGGTAGTGTGGGTTATACCTCCTCGACTCATCCGGTCCCGAGGGGCGAGTCAGTCAAGGGGCGGTGGGCTATCCGGTCGGCCTGCCGCCCCCCTTCCCTTTCGACCTCTAGGATCCACCTTCCAATCACTTCTGCCACCTGGGGCACTACGGCGTTTCCGAGGGTTCTAAGTCGGTCCAGCCGATTGGGAACCCCATAAGCCACTCGACCCATGACGGGTTCAGGCCCTTCGGCTGGGTCGGATCGCCAATACCTTCGGTAACGGCGGTACGCAGATTGGCCCCACCCTCTCGCCCATGACGGCCTGGGCCCCCCATCCCATCCTGCTGGGTTGGAGTCGGCCACAACCCTCTCTCTACTCCCTTCACCACCACCTGCAAGCTGGTGGGCGTCTTTCTCGGCCCTCCTGGCATCCTCGCCTTCATCGCCATATGAGCTTCTGGACTCTTGTTGTCGTCCTGGCTCACTGGCGTAGGCCACAATGAAGACTCTCTCCCGTAGGTGGGGCGCTCCGACGGAGGCAGCAAATAGACGATCCCACCGGCAGTCATAGCCGAGCGTGGCAAGGTCAGAGACAACCTCGGAACCTGCATTTCCGGTTGTCCAAAGCCCTGGCACGTTCTCCACGAGGACGTATCGGGGTCGTATCTCATCCACCAGGCGGGCGAACTCGGGCCACAGCCACCGTAGATCGGCTTGCGCTTGCCGTCTACCTGTTGTCGAAACAGGTTGGCAGGGGAATCCGCCGCAGATAAGGTCAACGGCTTCCAGGGTGCTGCCTGACAGTTCTCGCACATCTCCGTATCGGGGGATGTGTGGCCAGTGTCGGGCGAGGATTCGGTTGCAGAACTCATCGTTCTCCACCTGCCAGCGTACCTCCATCCCGGCCCGCTCCAGCCCCAGGTCTAGCCCTCCGATACCACTGAACAGGGAGCCTACTGTCAACATTCATGCCACCACCTTCGCCCCCAACGTCCTTTTCGCCAGGTTGATCCGCCTCAACTGCTCCGCCGTCACTGACAGCTTCCCACCGGCGTTGACCATCTGAAGCTCCTGTAGGGTCCATTTCGGCTGTCTCCTCCATTTCGCAGGCACCTTCGGCTTGGGACGCCTACCGTCATCCACTACCACCAGGTAGTCTCCCATGACATCTGACCACAGCCCTACCCAGCCGTCCAGGTCCAACCTCTCCCGGATCCTCGCCTCGGCCCCCTGCGCCACGGTCAGCCGCATCTGACCCGTTCGTAGCTTCTCAGGCTTCGGGGCCTCCCATTCTCCCCTCAACACCTTTCCCACTCCCCGCCAGTCAGCCCAGTATTCGGCAGCCTTCTCACTCCCCTCCCCCTGCCGCAACACATAGGCGGGATGCCAGGTGGGCAGCCACAGCCTCCCGTCGAACCATTGGAACTTGCCCCTCACCCACGTCAGAGGGACATCCTCGTCCATGACGGCCTGATAGGCCCGCTTCCCTGCCAGCACGACCAGCCACGCCCCGGAGAGGTCTAGCTGCCGGTTGAACCAGGGGCGGCAGGCTTCGACCGCCCCGGCTGCTTCCGCCTTGGTGAAGTCGTTACCTCCCGGACGGCAGCAGATCACGTTGAAGATGAAGGCTTCCTCGCGGCTCAACCCGGCCTCAGCCAGCCCCCGGTCCAGCACCTTCCCCGCCCGCCCGACGAAAGGCTCCCCTTTGAGGGCCTCGTTCTTCCCGGGGGCTTCCCCAATGACGGCCACGTTGGACTTGGAGCCTGTCCAGGGGACTCGGAGCCACTCCTGGGAGTCGGAGTAGGCACCTAGGGCGCAGCGGTCGCAGGAACGGATCTGGGAGCGTAGACGCCTACTCATTCAAGCCTCATCCACTTCCTGAGAGACCAGTTGCCACTTCCCGGAAAGCCAGTTCCTGAGAAACCGGCCATACCACCAGCAACGTTCCTCCTCAGGTACTTCTGCACTTATCCAGGCCACGACCTTCCCCCCTATCACTATCTCGTATCGGTTGGTCTTAGGATTCCATCTCACCGTATCCACCACCTATGCAGTAGTTCGCACCGGGTGGGCGTAACCGCGCTCCGAGTCTTAGGATTCCATCTCACCGTATCCACCACCTATGAGGGACAAAGCAGTCACAGAGGAAATCCCACTCCTGGGAGTCAACCCCTGCACAGTAGGGGCAACGGGCCAGCCCTCTGCACCAGAGCTTCCAGCGTATCCAATAGCGGAGACGGCTCATTCCAGCCCCTTTGGGATCTCGTCTATCACAAAGCGGTGGTAGTCGTATGATTTTCCGTATTTGTCTGTTGGATGTTTCACCAACCAGTCCTTGGCCTGTTCTTCTGAACTGAATACGGGTCCAGTCATATGATGGCCCCTATGTGGAACCTCAAACACGACATAGACCTCTTTTGATTCTTTGGAGCGACCTGCCTGGGCCTCCTCAGGCTCCTCCCAACTGATGTTTCCCACATGAGGCCCTTCATGCCCTGCTGGTTCGAGGCAAACAGTCCACCAGTGTCTGGGCTCATCATGGATGTAGGTCTCAGCCCCACATAGGCCGGTCAGTTTCCGGAAGCTCACACCACGTCT
>JBHHWH010000143.1:0-3484 GCA_046756405.1 Acidimicrobiia bacterium
GCCTGGCATAGGCTTGTTGAATGCTCGTTGGGCTAGTAGCCAACCCGACTTCGTCGAAGGACATACGCCGGCTTACCACGCTCGCCAGAGTCGTCGACATCGAAGAGAAGGCGAACCTCGTGGCCCGGATGCTGGCCGGTATCGGATCGGAGAACGGTATCCATGTGTTGGCCGTCGACGACCCGTCCGGGCTTGTCCGTCGTGGTGTCGCTCTTGCTGGCTCGGCTGGACCACCGGTCGACTACCTGTCGCTCGAGGTCGAAGGCTCCGAGGCGGATACGAGACGCGCTGCAGCCGAACTCGCGGACATGGGAGCTGCCGCTTTGGTGACGGTGGGGGGCGATGGGACGGTTCGTGCTGCCGCCGAAGGCTGGCCGAGGGCACCTCTGGTTCCGTTGCCGGCAGGCACCAACAACGCCTTCACCCGAATCGACGAGCCCAGCGTGGTGGGGCTGGCGTTAGCGCTGGCCCTCACCGGCGAAAACGATGCTTTCGCGCCGACCACAGCCTTAGCGGTGGAGACCACACGTGGCCGGGCTCTTGCCGTTGTCGACGCGGTGGTCGTCCGGGATCGCTGGGTGGGAGCAGGCGCCATCTGGGAGTCGTCTCAGTTGGTGAAGGGATTGGTCACGTCTTCTCGACGCACCGCGGTGGGGATCAGTTCGGTGAGCGCCGCCTTAGGTCCGTTGGAGCAGGGTTACGCCCGCTTGCTCCGGTTTGGCGGTGACCACACCGTCCGTGCCGTTTTCGGGCCCGGGTTAGTGCTGGATGTGCCCGTTATCGACTACGAGGATCTTCCGCTCGGAGCCGAACACGCACTCGGCGAAGACTCCGGCCTTGTCGCCCTCGACGGTGAGCGTCGCCTGCCTGCGGCAGGCGGAAACGTCCAGGTTGTGGCGGGTCCGAGGATCCTCGATCTGGAGCGGGCACTACAGGTCGTCTGACCCCGCACGCGGTGCGCCGAAAAGAGTAGGGTCCGAAAAGTTGGCGCTGCGTTGCACGATTCCGGGAGAAGGCGGGTCCCGGAGGAAGGAGGTTCGATCATGGACATTCCTAAGGAACACCTGGTCGACATGTACGAGACGCTGGTCAAGATCCGCCGGTTCGAAGAACGGATCAGGGAGTTTTATCTTGCCGACAAGCTTCCCGCGTTCGACATCGCGGCGGGTCTCATCCCCGGGGAGATGCACCTGGCCGCCGGTCAGGAGCCGGTTGCCGTGGGCATGCGTCCCCATCTGAAGGACGGTGATGCCATCACGGCGACACACCGCCCTCACCACCTGGCAATCGCCCAGGGGGTGGATATGAAGAAGATGGCCGGCGAGATCTTCGGACGCGATACCGGACTAGGACGCGGGAAGGGTGGTCACATGCACCTGTACTCGGTGGAGCCCAGCTTCGGGTGTTCGGGGATCATCGGAGAGGGCATGCCGGTGGCTGTAGGAGCGGCCTTGGCCTTCCGTCACAGAGGAACCGACAACGTGGCTCTCTCCTTCTTTGGTGATGGAGCGGCCAACCAGGGCGCGTTCCACGAGTCTCTCAACCTTGCGGCGTTGTGGAGACTGCCGGTTGTTTTCGTATGTGAAGACAACGCATACGCCATCTCAGTGCCGAAGACGGCTTCGACTGCCATCGCCGACAACAGTGATCGGGCGGCGGCTTACGGCATTCCTGGGGTGCTGGTGGCCGAAAACGATCCGGTGGCCGTCTATGAGGTGATGGGTGAGGCGATCGGTCGAGCCCGCCGGGGCGAGGGTCCCAGCCTGATCGAAGTGAAGACTGACAGGCTGTGGGGCCACTTCGAGGGCGACGCCGACGCCTATCGGTCCGACGAGTTCAAGGCTGCCATGGCTGAGCGCGATCCGCTACACACCTACGCCAAGCGGCTGACCGAAGAGGGAATCCTCAACGAGTCGGACATCGCTGCGATCCAGCAGGCCATGTACGACGAGGTCGAAGAGGCCCTCCAGCTCGCCCTCGACAGTCCATACCCGGAGCCAGAGGCTGCTTTGGAGCATGTGTTCGCAGAAAGGACGGTGAGACTATGACTGTCACCTCCGAGCGAAAGCTGACGACTCAGAAGGCCATCGCCGAAGCTATCGCCATCGAGATGAGAGGCGACAACTCCGTTTTCGTGATGGGTGAGGACGTCGGAGTCTACGGAGGCATCTTTGGTGCCACCGAAGGGCTGTTAGACGAGTTCGGTCCAGAGCGGGTGATTGACACCCCGATCTCGGAGACGGCTTTCATCGGAGCGGGGATCGGCGCTGCCCTTCACGGGATGCGCCCGATCGTAGAGCTGATGTTCGTCGATTTTTTCGGCGTCTGTATGGATCAGATCTACAACAACATGGCCAAGATCCACTACTTCAGCGGCGGGAACCTCAAGGTCCCTTTGGTCTTGACCACTGCCGTCGGGGGTGGATACTCCGATGCGGGCCAACACTCCCAGACATTGTGGGGGACCTTCGCTCACCTGCCCGGGCTGAAGGTGGTGGTTCCTTCCAACCCCTACGACGCCAAGGGGCTGATGATTGCGGCGATTCGGGACGACAACCCGGTGGTGTACATGTTCCACAAGGGCGTTCTGGGGCTGGGTTGGATGACCAACAACCCCAGGGCAACCGGGGTGGTCCCCGAAGAGCCCTATGAGGTCCCAATCGGCGAAGCAAGCGTGGTGCGCGACGGTACCGATCTCACTATCGCCACCGTCGGTCTGTCCGTTCACAAGGCGCTCGACGCGGCCGAGGCCCTGGAAGCCAAGGGAATCTCCGCCGAGGTCATCGATTTGCGATCGCTGGTTCCCCTAGATCGCGAGGCGATCGTCGCCAGTGTGGAGCGAACCCACCGGTTGCTGGTGGTTGATGAGGACTACCACAGCTTCGGGATGTCGGGTGAGGTGATCACCACGGCCGTGGAAGGCGCCTTCGACTATCTGGACGCTCCTCCGGTTCGGGTGACGACCCCGGACATCCCGATCCCGTACAGCCGTCCGCTGGAGCAGTGGGCCCTGCCCTCCGTCGAGCGGATCGTGGAGGCGAGTTCGAGCCTGCTTGTCGCCGGCTGAGAGGCCATGGGTCTCGATGTGCTGATGCCGGTCATCACGGCCTCCGACGAGGAGGCCGTGGTGACCGCCTGGTTCGTCGACGAGGGAGGCGCCTGCAGCCAAGGGAAGCTGATCGCTGAGGTGCAGGTGGAGAAGGTTTCCACTGACATTGAGGCCCCTACAGCGGGCTATGTCGTGGACAGAGTCCCAGTCAATCAGCCGGTGTTGCAGGGTGGCCGGATCTGCAGGATCGTGGAGTCCATAGACACGTCGGCCGTCTCTGCCTCGACAGCCTCGACAGCCTCGAGGGCGACCCCCCGTCAGACCGTGTTGGCTTCCCCGGCTGCCAAGCGGGCGGCGCGGGAGCGGGGAGTGGATCTCTCGCACATTGTGGGCAGCGGACCGAGAGGCCGGATAACCGAGGCGGACGTACTTGAG
>JBHHWH010000144.1:0-3452 GCA_046756405.1 Acidimicrobiia bacterium
GTAGGCACCACCGCGTGAGGGTTATGGCAATCCATACAGGCGACGTGCCGCGGCATCAGAGCCGGCTCCTCCTTCGGATCGTGGACCCACTGGTTGCTCTCCACGGGGTGATGAAATGGCTTCTGGAACTCTGCCTCGATGTCGCGGGCCGCCACCCCGCCGTTGTGGCAGACGGTGCACGTCGCCGCCTCTTCACTCCGGGCTAAAAGCCGCTCGGACCGGCCGGCGGCATGGGGGCGGTGGCAGTTCAGGCAGGCATTCTCTGCCACGGTGGCGAAGGCGCCCTCCGGCCACGGGTTCGGCCGGGTTCCCTGCCACGTAGCACTCGAGAGTGCGTGAGTCGAGTCTTGCCAGTGGTTCGGTCGATGGCAGGCCCTGCAGAGGGCTCCGAAGCGGTTATCCATCCGGAGGAACTTCGGGTTCCGATCCTCGTGAGGGTTGTGGCAGGAGGTGCACTGCAGCTGGTGCGTTTCGTCCAGGCGGATGGGCCGCGGCAGGCTATGCGGGTCGGCGAGCTGACCGCGACGAATCGCGAGCGCGCTGTCGTAAACAAACGAGATCGGGTGATCGTCGGAGAGGTCAGTCCCAAGGGAGGCTCTCCCGGTGAGTGGTCCGAGGACGAAGCGCGCCCGTCCCGGCGAGACGCGGACGTTACCGAGGGCCAACGTTCCGTCGTGGCAGGAGAGGCACAGCCGCGAGGAGCCCGTGGGCTGGTTGAGCGCGGCCTCGAGCGTACTGCTCTCGTAAAGCCTGTAGGTCACGGCAGGCAGCTCCCGGTTCCACAGCGCCCGCGTCGGGTTAGCGTTATGAGGGGTGTGGCAAAAGACACACAGCCCCGCCGCCTCACCCACCCGGATCGTTCCTGGCCCCGCGGGAGTGAGGTTGTGGGGCGTCCGGGCGATCTGGGTCTGGGCCACCGCCCGTGTCAGAAGATGTGGTAGTCCAGGGAGCGCCGGTGTGAGCGTGAAGGCGCAGAACGCTAGGAGCCCAGTCACCAACGAGGCCGTTGGTCCTGGCAGCCGTGTTTTGCTCGTGCATCGCACGATCACTTGCGTGTCCCGCCTGCTCTACTCGGAGCCGAGGACAAGATCAAAGATCTGCACGCGCTGATTGTACGAGTCAGCGACGTAGATCCGGCCGTGGCGGGTGAGAAAGATTCCCCCGGGGAGCCAAAACTGTCCCGGTCGAATCCCCCGCTCGCCAAACGCCAGAAGGAAGGTCCCGTCGCGCTTAAAGATCTGCACGGCGTCGAAGAGCGCGTCTACGACGTAGAGGTGTCCCTGGCCGTCTGCGGCCACTCCCTTCGGGGCGGCAAAGTCTCCCGAGCCATCTCCATGCCAGCCCATCTTCCAGAGAAACCGCCCCTCGAGGTTAAAGGCCTGAATGCGGAAGTTAAGGGCATCGGTGACGAACAGCGTTCCCGACCGACCCAGGGCTAGGTGGGTCGGAAAGTTGAATTCTCCGTCTCCATTTCCTCTCCTCCCCCACGCCGAGACTAGCCCGCCGTCTGCGCCGTAGACTACGATTCGGTGGGCCGCCGAGTCGGCGACGTAGAGGCGCTGAGTGTCTTCGTCGTAGGCGAGCGCCGCCGGCCGTTTCAGGCCATGCCGGACGACAGTCCGGAGCAGCTTCCCCTCCTCGTCGAGCAGGAAGACCTTCTTGAGCCAGGAATCTGCGACGAAGACTCCCCCGCCAGCACGGACGGCGATGGCCACCGGTGAGCCCAGGCGCTGTCCTGCCACCCATCCCACCTTGAGGAACCGGCGGTGTGCGCGATCGAAGATCCAGAGAGCTTGGGCACCCGGGTCTGCGACATAGAGGACGCCGTCGTGCTCGGCGACCCCGGTGGGACGAACGAGGTACTCCTCGGTTGTGCCGAACAGCCTCTCAGCCAGCCGCCGCAGAAACGACTTCTCGATCGCGAGGTCGTGGGGACCTGCGAAGCGCCCCACGTAGCGGATCCGGGGCTTAGCCGGTGACTTTGGCCAGACCAGCGGCTCTGTGGGGAGCGCCGGGGTTTCTGCGCGAGGACGTATCCCGCAGCCCGCCCCAAAGAGGAGGAGAAAGACAACTGTGGCGATGCGAACCCGCATGCCCACCTCAAAAACGCCGAATTACCCTCAGATCGCCATGGAAATCGGCCGTCTCGACCGTGCCGCGCTCCCGAACAGTCCAGGTGAACGTCGGCGTCACCTCTAGCTTACCGAACCTCCAGTGGACCCTCAGGCCAACTTCGCGAAGAGTTTCGGTTGGCAACTCAGTGTCCTCAAAGACGTGGAACCTGGTGAACCCGTTGACGAAGAGGCTTGGCAGGGGCGTCCATGTCAAATCCGCGCGCCCCGAGTACCTCTCGCTCACCCGTTGGGGGAGCGTGAAGTCAGTGAAGGACTCCTGAGCGTTGAGGTGCAGCACGACATCCGACAGAGGACGAAGGGAGAGCGATTGGCCGAACTGCCAAGCGCTGAACCCGATATGGGTGGAGTCCTCGATCTGGTACTGGGTCGTTACCAACCCCCGAACCCGCTCCCAGTCTCCCCGCAGCTCAAGCCGGGCTGTATCCATAATTCGGTCATCTAGGAACTGACCGTCGCGGCCCGACAGCAGCGTCTGCTCGGATTGCTCCCGCGACAGGGTGAAGGCGATCCACCGAAAGTCAACGCCCGCGTGGCCGTGCCAGAAGACTGTCGAGAACTTCTGGTTCGGATCGACGTCGAAGGCGTAGCTCACCACCAGGGGGTCACCGGCCAAGATCACTGGACTTCCGGCGAGGGGGACAATCCTTGTGAAATCGCCTTCTTGCACCAGCACGTAATCCACGCCCAGAGTCGTCGGGAGGCTCCCACCACCTCGCCTGTCCACGACAACAATCGTCGAGGTGACGACGAATGGGTTGGCAAGAACGAAGCCGGCACTCCCCCCGAACTGTCCCGGCGCCGTGTGCGGCTCGTCGATGACGTCAAGATGGGAGGTCTCGAAGCGGTTATCGTTTACCTGGTAGCGAGCGCCCGCACGCCCGAAAACCCCACCCTGCCAGGGAAGGGACCGTCGATAGCTGAGCTCGGCCTCGGTGCCATAGCTGGTGCGCTCGCCCGAGACAATGTCCTGAACTCTCCCGTCAGTCTCAAGCCGAGTCGTCAGGTTCTTGTAGAACTCATGTTGCAGGAGGATGGTCCCGATGTGCGTGGTGGTAGCTCTGGCATTCGCCTCGCTCCGTGAGAAGCGGTAGCGGTACTCCGTAAACAGGTTCTCGTAATGATCGAGGCGGAGCTCCTCGTCAGCTGAGAGGAGCATGCTTGGGCTCCTACCTGTGTGGGCCGAGTACTGAAGGCGGGACGTCCACCGCCGGTTGAGCGTAGGCCCGAAGTCCAAGTCGTACGACAGACTGGCAATCTGCGTCTGGAAGTCGCCGCGAGGGTCCTGGCGGTCATCGAGATTAGTGAACTCATAACGGA
>JBHHWH010000145.1:0-3386 GCA_046756405.1 Acidimicrobiia bacterium
CTCTTCACCCCCGTACCCCAGGAACGGCTCGGAGCGGTGATCGAGGAGCCGCTGTGGCGGATCCGGATCCGGCTGCTGCGTCGAACCTTCGGCAACAACTGGAAGCTGTTCCGTAAGAGCAGGGTGGGAATGATCGGCCTGGTAATCATCGCGATCTTCGGCCTGATGGCCATCACCCAGCCAATCCTCATCGCCACCGGGATCTGGCCCGTCGCGGTCTACGACCCGGTGGTAGGCAACGAGCCCAACCCACCAACCCTGGAAAGGGTGATCGTCGAAACCCGGGAAGAGGTGCTCGACCCACTGACCCAGATCTCCAAGCGTGATGCTCTCCTCGTCGAACCTCTAGCCAAGGTCGGCGACACGGTGACCCAGCGAGCCCAGCCGGCTCCTCCCGACGGCCGTCACCTGCTCGGGACCGACCCCCTGGGCCGTGATGTCCTCTCCCAGTTGATGTTCGGCGCCCGAGCAGCGTTCATGCTGGGGACTATCGCCGCCCTGGTGACCGTGTTCATCGGAACCGTCGTGGGGTCCGTCTCCGCGTTTTACGGCGGTGTCATCGACGCCTTCTTCATGCGCTTCGCCGACCTACTGCTGATGATCCCTGGCCTAGCGCTGCTGATCGCTCTGTCCTCGGTGGTGCTTCGCTTCGAGCTCTGGCACCTGGCCATCCTGATCGGGATTCTGGGAGGTTTCGGGGGAACCGCCATCGTGTTGAAGTCCCAGGCCCTAGCAGTCAAGGTGAAGCCCTTCGTCGATGCCGCCCGGGTGGCTGGAGGTTCCAACAGGCGGATCATCTTCACCCACATCATCCCCAACGTGCTACCCCTTAGCTTCCTCTACATGATGTTCACGGTCACCGGCGCCATCGCCCTCGAGGCCACCCTCTCCTTCCTCGGTCTCTCCAACGTGGACATGAGCTGGGGGATCATGCTCCAGCTCGCCCAGAACCAGGGATACCTGCTCAGCGGCGGCACCTACTGGTGGCTGCTGTTCCCCGCGGGTCTCGCAGTCACGCTCCTCGCTGCCGCCTTCTACCTGGTCGGCCGGGGCATGGATGAAGTAGTAAACCCAAGGCTTCGAGGTCGATGACACTGACAAACACCACTCCCAGCGACTCTGCCGACGCGCACCAGGACGTCCCTCTCCTCGAGGTGGACCACCTGATCATGCACTACCAGACGGAGAAGGGCCCCGTCTCGGCGGTAGAGGATGTCAGCTTCAGCCTCCAGGCCGGTGAGGCTCTGGGCCTCGTGGGTGAATCCGGCTGCGGTAAGACCTCGGTAGCTATGGCCCTGCTCCGCCTTCAGGCAGAAAACGCCGAGTTCAAGGGTGGGGAAGTCCGTTTCAAGGGCAAGAACCTCCTCGAGCTGCCTGAGCCGGAAATGCGCAAGCACCGCTGGTCGGACATCTCCATGGTCTTCCAGGGGGCCATGAACGCCTGGAACCCGGTCTACCGGGTGGGCGACCAGATCCGGGAAGCCATGGACCTCCACTTCGATCCACCCCTCACCAAAACTGAGGCCTGGGAACGGATGGCGGCCACCTTTGAGATGGTGGGCCTGAACCCCCTCATGCTCGAGCGCTACCCCCACGAGTTCTCCGGAGGCATGCGCCAAAGGGCCGTCATAGCCATGGCGCTGTCTTGTGAGCCCTCGATCATCATCGCCGACGAGCCGACCACGGCCCTGGACGTGATCGTCCAAGACCAGATCCTCGAGGAGCTGAAGAAGATCCAGCGTGATCTGGGCATGGCGATCATCTACATCTCCCACGACATCGCAGTGATCGCTGAGGTGACCGACAAGATCGCCATCATGTACGCCGGGAAGATCGTCGAGACCGGCCCCACTTCCGAGGTTTTTGCTCGACCGAAGCACCCCTACGCCTACCTGCTGCTGTCGTCGACTCCGTCGGTGACCGGACCCCGGCGCAAGTTGGCTCCCCTGGAGGGCGAGCCGCCCAACCTGCTGAATCCTCCCAGCGGGTGCCGGTTCCATCCTCGTTGCCCCTACGCCACAGAGCAGTGCGTCGCCGAGGAGCCGCCTCTCGCCGAGGTCGGTGACGGTCACAGGGTGGCCTGCTGGAACTGGACCGAGGTGCCGGAAAGTCTCATGGAGATGCCGGCATGACTGAGCCGCTGGTCAAGGTCGAGAACCTGAAGAAGCTGTTCCCCATAAGCAAGGGGATGTTCCGCAAGCCCACCGACTTCGTCCACGCCGTGGACGACATAAGCTTCGAGATCCAACCTGGAGAGTCGCTGGGCCTGGTGGGCGAATCGGGATGCGGCAAAACCACCACCGGCCGGATGCTGGTCAAGCTCGTCGAGCCCACCGACGGCAGGATCGTCATGTCGGACAACGGGACTTCGATCGACATCGCCCACATCGAGAAGGACCAGATGCGGGAGTTCCGGGGCAAGGTCCAGATGATCTTCCAAGACCCCTACGAGTCGATGAACCCCCGTCGCACCGTCTACGACACCGTGGCCGAGCCCCTGGTGGTCCAACGTATAGGTTCCATCAGCGAAAGGGAGGAGCGGGTCGCCGACCTCCTGGTGCGGGTGGGCCTCACCCCTGCCAATTCCTTCATGTTCCGCTATCCCCACGAGCTTTCGGGCGGTCAGAGACAGCGGGTAGCCATCGCCCGAGCCCTGGTGTTGGACCCCAACTTCGTGGTGGCCGACGAGCCCACTTCGATGCTCGACGTCAGCATCCGGATCTCGATCATGGACCTGATGTTGAAACTGGCCGACGACTTCGGTGTCTCCTATCTCTATATCACCCACGACCTGGCGGTGGCCCGCTATATGTGCGACCGCATCGCGGTGATGTATCTGGGCAAGATCGTCGAGATCGGCGAGACCGAGCAGGTCCTCTCCAACCCCCAGCACCCCTACACCAGGGCGCTGCTCTCGGCAGTACCAGTCCCCGACCCGGCCTATAAGAGACCGCGTGTGGAGATCAAAGGTGGGATAAACAAGGCGATAAACCCGCCCCCGGTGTGCCGGTTCATAGAGCGCTGCACCTGGGCGACCGATGTCTGTCACAACAACCCCCAACCGCCCCTGGAGGACAAGGGCGGAGGCCAGTACGTGGCCTGCTACCTGGTGGAGCGGGGCGCTACCTCCTAGGGATACAAGGATCTAGACTCCGGTTTCGCCTTCCGGCATTGTGGAGGCATGACGTCCACGGAACGCGATATCCTTCACCTCAAGCTGAGGGAAGTCCTCGGTGTAGCGGAAGCCGCCACCCTGATGAGCCTCGTGTTGCCAGACCCAAGCCAGCTCGCCACAAAGGCCGACATCAAGGAGCTGTCCCTGCATGCTGATGGCTTCCAAGGGCGCATGGACCGGCTCGAGGAACGCATGGACCGGCTCGAGGAAC
>JBHHWH010000146.1:0-3341 GCA_046756405.1 Acidimicrobiia bacterium
GTCACCAACCTGGCGAACCTGGGAGCGGTAGACCTGGGGGCGGTAGACCTGGGTGAAGAAGGAGTGGTCGACCCCAACCTGGTGGTCCCCGACAATCGGGTGGCGGTCTGGCGGGAGTACGGAAGAAGGTTCGTAGGCAGTCCGCTGCGTGGCATCGGGCTGGGCACCGGCTGGGCTGAGCCCGGGCTCCAGGAACCCCACAACCTGTGGCTCCAGCTCCTCGGCGAGACGGGCATCGTCGGCCTCTTGGGCTTCCTCTTCCTGCTCAGCAGACTGGGGAGAAGGGGAGGGGTGATCGCCGGCTCGATGCTGGTGGTGGTGGGACTGGCCGCCCTGGCCCAGACGGTGCTGTTCGAACCGGTGCTGTGGTTCGGGCTGGGTCTGTGGGCGGCAGAGGGCCGCCTCGAGGGGGATCCGGCCGCGTGACCCTCCTGCGGAGATCTGTCCCTGTGGGAGCCTCTCTTTTTTTTCTGAGATCTGCTCAACCAAGTATTCAGTTGCCGCCTGATCATGCCGATGTTGATCCGTGTCTGTGATTGATAGAGGACGGCGTCGTCGCCACGACGTCGAATCCGCCGAGGGGGCGAAACCTCAGCAGCCGGGACCGCATCGAGAACACGACGTCCTCCTGAAGACAGCCCTCGACCAGGTCGCCGACCCAGTGACGGGTGTCGCCCGAGTCTCGGAGATGCTGGTGGACCGGGGCCGTGACTCCAGCGCCGCGGTCCGCAACGAGCTGATCGAGCTTGTTGCCTCTCTCGCCCGCGAGGCTGAAGGCGCGATGACCGATCTCCTCACCCTCTCCCGGCTCGACGCCGGAGAGCTTGAGGTTGCAGACGAAACTGTCAACCTGAGGAAGGCGGTCGAGGAGGCGGTGAATGAGTGGGAGCGGAGTCAACGCGCTCGCCTGACGGTGACGGGGGACATCGATGTGAGGGCGGATACCCGCCTGGTCACCCATATTGTGTCCAATCTGCTGAGGAGCGCGGTGGCGGTCGGAGCCGAGAACATTCAGATCAAGATCGGAGACGGCTTCAACCGGGTGGTCCTCGAGGTGATCCACGACGGGAACAAGCTCACCGACGGGGATCCAGACCAGGTCTTCGACTGGGACTACACCTCTCAGAGGGCCGGTTCCGACAGATCCTCGCCAGGTTTGGGGCTTGTGGTCGCCAGGAGGCTCGCCCGGGCCATGGGGGGAGATCTCCGTTACTTCCGTTACGACGACAAGAACGTGTTCGAGGTTTCGCTGCGGAGGCTGGCCAAAGTGACCGGCCGGCGAGGTCGTCTGCCGGATGTGGTGATCGACCCCTCAGACGGCAGACCGACTCCCGATTCCATCAACGAGCTGCTGGCCGACGGGGGCCCGACGGTGGTCTATCAGCCCATCGTCGACATGAGATCGTACGGAGAGGGCAACACGCCGCTGGGTTACGAGAGCCTCTCCCGGTTTCCTCATTCGAGTCCCGAAGAGTGGTTCGACACCGCCGGATCGGCGGGCCTGGGACTCGAGCTGGAGCTGGCTGCCATTAGAGCCGGCATCAAGGGCTTCGTCTTGGACGGGCACAACGCATTCCTCGCCCTCAACCTCTCCGACGCGACCCTTGTCTCCTCGCGCCTAAGACCGGCGCTGGACGGCGCCGATCTGGGACGCCTGGTCCTCGAACTCTCCGAGAGGGCCAGGATCAAGAGCTATCAGGAGACACGGCGCGCTGTAGACGCGCTGCGGGACCACGGCGTCAGGCTGGCGCTCGACGATGTGGGCGCCGAGGAGATAGACCTGTGGCATGTTCTCCGCCTCGATCCCGAGATCATCAAGATCGACCGGCGCCTCGTCGCCGACACCACCCAGATACGTCGTAACAACGCCCTCATCCGGGGAATCGCCGCCATGGCCGACGATCTTGGGATCGTGGTCGTGGCCGAAGGGATAGAGACAACCCAGGAACGTGACCGTCTCCTCGAACTGGGCGTCCGGTTCGGTCAGGGGTATCTGTTCGGCCGCCCTCGTCCCCTGGAGTGGAAGACCCGGGTACTGGCCGACGACTGACGCCTACCGGCCTGTGGTCGTGGGGATCAGTGCGCCTTGGGCAGGGCCAGCTCGAAGATGCTCTCGTCGGCTTCTCGGCGGTACGTGAGGTCGCCGCCCATAAGGCGGGCAAGCTCCCGAGAGACGGTAAGACCGAGTCCCAGGGATGGGGCTAGCCCGGGAAGGCTGTGGGCCCGCTCGTAGGATTCGAAGATCCGCTCCTCTTCCCCTGGTGGCACTCCGTGACCGTTGTCGATGACAGCTACTCGCGCCGTGGAGCCTGAGCCGGTAACGACGACTCGTATCTCGTCTCCCCCGTATTTCAGGGCGTTGGAGACCAAGTTGCGCAGGATCTGCCGGACCCGGGAAGGATCACCGAGAGCCCGCGCCGTAGGCCCTAAGCACTCCAGGCGACCCACTCCCTCCCGACCTAGGCTCTCTAGGACTTGGGCTGCCTGGGCCCGAAGGTCGACAGAAACCTGGGCCACCGCCAGTAGGGGCGACTCGGCTCGGGCGGCCACGAGGAGATCGTCTACAACATTGGAGAGATCCATCCCTTCGGCCACGATGAGCTGAATCATCTCGGCGCGCTCGGCCTCAGAGAGGGACCCGCTCTCGTCCTTGAGCACCTGGGCGAAACCGATGACGGCAGCCAGCGGGGTCCGAAGCTCATGAGCTACCGAGGCGATGAGCTGGTCTTTGGACCGTGCCAGATTCTCCAGGCGCTCCCGGGCCTGGGCCCGTTCCAGTGAGTAGCGGATGCAGCGCTCGAGACCCTCGGCGCTGACGCGGTCCTTGACGAGGTAGTCGGCGGCGCCGTATTGCATCGCCTCGACGTCCACCGATCGATTTCCCTGCCCGGTGAGAATGATTATGGGTCTGGTGCAGCCTCGGGCGCGGGCCTCCTGGAGCAGCTCCAACCCATCTCCGCTACCGAGCCGGTAATCGACGAGATAGGCGTCATGCTCTTCTCGACGAATCGCCGCCAGTCCTTCCTCGTAGGTCGCCGCCCAGTCAAGCTCGAACCGGAAGCCGGGAGACTGGGCCAGGGTGTCATCTATGAGAAAGAAGTCATCGTCGTCATCGTCGATGACCAACACCCGCACCGGGGCTTGCGCGTCGCCGGTATCACTGCTCACAGCCATGAGTCCCCATAAAGAACAATTCAGCCTAGCCAGTTGACCGGCCGGTTCGCCGTCGTTTGCGGGCGTTTCAGCCTCTGGGCCGGCTCAGCCGTTGGGCGATAGGACCACCGTTCGGTACCAGTAGTCGAAAACCCTCCTGCACATGTCTACCAGACCACTGTGCCCCG
>JBHHWH010000147.1:0-3293 GCA_046756405.1 Acidimicrobiia bacterium
GCTTCTATGACAAGAGGGAAGAGGCAAGCATGGCCGTGACCGAGGTGGATGTCGCCGCCCTGGAGGCCTGCGGGGAAGCGCCGGCCAACGGCCTCCTGTATGTGCACCATGATGGCTTGCAAAAGGCGGTTCGCCTCGTGAACGGCTCTGAGCTGCCGAGCCAGGGGTTCACCGTCGTCTCCGAGAATCCGATCTACATCCAGGGGGACTACAACACGGTCAACAAGACCGCGGCCGCCGTGTTAGCTGACGCCATCACTATCCTCTCCAACAACTGGGGGCCGAATGACTCGGATACCAAGGGCGATCAAGTCACCTCCAATCGGCCGGCCACGAATACCACGGTGAACGCCGCCTTCGCGCTGGGGCCCAGCGCGGAGTCAGACGTGGGACAGGGAAACGGTCAGCTGGAGAACGTGATCCGCTTTCTGGAAAACTGGAACGGAAAGACTTTTACCTACAATGGCTCCATTATTGCGCTGTGGCACAGCCAGCAGGCCATAGGCAGTTGGCGCTGCTGCGGAAACTCCGGCGATAACTACTACCGGCCGCCGAACCGAAACTGGGCGTACGATCCCCTCTTCAACACCACCATTCCTCCCGGGACGCCGGTGGGCATCCTGGTGATGAGGGGCCGCTGGGCCCAGGGGTAGGAGACGCACGATGAGAACAGCAGGCGATCACCGAGGTTTCAGTCTCATGGAGGCTCTGAAAAGGCCCATGCACCGACGGCCGATGGGAGATTCGAGCCGACCCATGGGAAGCACGGGCTTCACGGCCATCGAATTGTTAATCGCCCTGGTCATCGCCAGCATTCTGGTCGGGGCCGCTATGCCCGCGCTCCTCGCCGCCACCCAGCGGTCCCGGCTCGATGCGGCGACCCGGGAGGTCGTCTCCGAGATCCGGAAGGTCCAGTCCCTGGCGGTGACCCGCAGCGGCGTCTTCGGCTTCCACTGGGGCGGGGACCCGAATATCACCGGCCTCGCCAACTCCCAGTATCGGCTCGAGCGGGATGGAATCGCCGGCTGCGATTGGCCCGCCCCGACCGACACGGCGGCCACCAACGCGGACGTGATCACCAATTGGGCCGACCTCGCGGGGCCGTTTCCGGGCGTCACGATCACGGCGGTCCGGGACAAGAACAGCGTCCTGCTCGGCGGCGCGAGCTTCGACGGCCTCGGGGCGTCGCTGAACCCCTGCACCGCTGCGGCCTTCCCGCTGACCATCACCCTGGTGGATACCGCCGGCACGACCCGGACCATCGAGGTCCGCAGTGCCGGGAGCGTGAGGATCCAATGAGAAAGGCAGCCGGGTTCTCCCTCGTCGAAGTCCTGATCGCGGCCGCGATCCTTGCCGTGGCGCTCCTGGCCATCGCCAGCATGTTCCCCACCGCCCACACCAACGTCGATTGGAGCGGCGATCAAACGGTGGCGGTGACCTTGGCCCAGCAGCAGATTGAGACGCTCCGGAATCAACCCTATATCGCCCTGGCGGCCGGGACCACTACCGAAACCGCGATCCCCGGCTACACGGGCTACACCCGGACGACGACGATCCAGGTGGATACCCCCACCTCGGGGGTCAGGCAGGTGGCGGTGACGGTGGCCGCCCCCTCGGGGCGCAATGTGCAGGTGCTGTCCCTCATCGCCCGGTGACAGGAAGGAGGCGGACGCAGTCGTCATGAGGAAGCTTCAAGACCAGCACGGGTTCACACTCCTCGAGATGTTGATCTCCTCCGCCATCTTCGCCGTCGTCTTATTCGCCATCTACACGATCCACATCACCAGCCAGGACACCTCCACCCGCGGGGTCAACAAGATCGAAGTCCAGCAGAACGCCCGGGTGGCCAAGGAACGGATGGCCCGGGAGATCCGCATGGCGGGCTATGATCCCTCCAGTGCCATCCCCGTCCAGGGATCGCCGACGGCGGTCCAAGTCGCCACGGCGACCACCCTCACCTTCATCGCCGATGTCACCGGGGATGGCGTCAGCAAACGGGTGACCTACCAGCTCCAGGGGACGCAGCTCATTCGGGAGTCCGCCTCCTGGGTGGGCGGGGTGTGGACCCCCACGCCCCCCGCCACCAGTGAACTGGCAGATAGTGTGATCACGTTATCCTTTACCTACTATGATGCGAGCGACAATGTCACCGCCACCCTCGCGGCCATCCAGCGGATCACCATCGGCATCACCACCCAGGAGACCGCCGCCGGCCTGCTGCCGCAGACCTTCCCCCTGACCCTCGATGTGCGGCTGAGGAACGCGTGACCCACAGGAGGCTGTTGTGAAGCTGATACATGAGCAGAGAGCAGGACTTGCCAAGGAGCTCGGGGAGCGAGGGGTCGCGCTCGTTGTGACGCTTCTGGTGATCAGCCTCCTCTCTCTGGTAGGGTTCGCCTTCCTCACCCTCTCTGTCACGGAAAACACCATCGCCTATAACGAAGTCAACGCGACGCGGGCCTTCGGCATCGCCGAGGCGGGGCTGGCCCACGGCCGGCGGTATCTCACGGAAACCGCGGCCACCACCGGGTTCGATCCCCTCCTGGTGGGCTCGACCGGCACCCCGCCCACGCCCGTCCCCGTGGGCGCCCTCCAAAACCTCAGCTCCTTCGGCGCAGGCCAGGGGACCTACAGCGTGTCTGTAGCCAACAACACCGCGGTCTATCAGGCCGTCGCCGCGGACCCTGACTCCCAAGATGATACCGACAACCGCATCTGGATCACGGCCGTCGGCACATACCGGGACTCCACCCGGACGGTCCGCGCCCTGATCGAGGTCTCGACTCTCTTAAGTCCCCCTGCTGCCATCGACGCCCTCGACGGGTCCGACTTGGCCGATCCCACGGAATTCGAGTTTAGCGGGAATGCCTTTCAGGTGACGGGGTACGACACCCCCTCGCCTGAGACAGTGGGCGCATGCGGGGCCGCGGCGGCCGTCAAGCCCGGGATCGCCGTCGAGTCGGCCCCAGGCCTGGCCGAGCTGGACAGTGAGATCGCTTCCAACCAGGAGAACAACATCACCGGGGCCGGCGGGGACAAGAGTATCGCGATCGAGCCGTTCCCCACCCTCGCCCAGCTCCAGGCCCTGAAGGCCGCCCTGATCCAGCAGGCCACCGTCACCTGGTCCGGCAGCACCAACGTGAGCAGCGACGTCGGCAGCCCCACCAGTCCCGTGATCGCCTATGCCGACGACCACCTCGACCTCCAGGGCAACGGTAACGGATATGGCATCCTAGTCGTCGAGCGTCGCCTCCGGATCCGGGGCACCTACAAATGGGAGGGGCTCATCCTCT
>JBHHWH010000148.1:0-3221 GCA_046756405.1 Acidimicrobiia bacterium
GGGCTGCATCCGACCTTCGTCCAGGAAGAAGCGGGCCACCGCGATGGCGCGCGCCGTCTCGAGGTAGATCTCCGAGTCGAGAGGGTGGAAGTCCCAGAGCGGCGGTTGACGATGGGTCTGGATCAGGAGGAGCAGCCGCGTCAGGGCGGCGACGGCGAGGAGAGTCAGTCGCCAGTCGGCCTGGACCATGACGGCCAGAACCACAACGACGGAGATCAGGTTGGAGACGATGGTGATGAACGTCCCGGTGATCGCCTGCTGGGCTCCGACCACGTCGGAGTTGAGTCGGTTCATCAACTCGCCGGTCTTGGTGGCGGTGAAGAAACGCAGCGACATGCGCTGGAGGTGGGCGAACAGCTCGCGACGCAGGTCGAAGATGATCCCCTCTCCCACCCGGGCTGACAGCCACCGTTGCAGCACGCCCACTACGGCGTTGACCAGGGGAACGACCACCATTCCGATCCCGAGCAGGGTGAGCTGGGCCACATCCTTGCCGGGAATGGCATCGTCTACCAAGAGACGGATCAGCAGCGCGGGCACAACAGAGAGGCCACTGATCACGATGATCGTGGCCAGAATCCCTACCAGGCCCCAGCGGTAAGGACGCCCGTAGTTCCAGACCCGCCGCAGCAGGTCACGGTCGATGTCAGGCCGGTCTCGCTCCTCGTCGTATTTGAGGTAGCTCCACCAGCCACCGGTGTGAAAGATCGGTTACCTCCGTCTCCACGTCGAGACTAGGACGCATCCCCGGCAAGGCTGGAGAGGGGGACCGTGTCGGTGGCCATCCTGAGCAGCACCTCGGGAGGGACAAAGCTGCGCCCAAACAGCTCGTACCGGTAGACGTCGTCGAACCAGATGAAGGTTGTCCCGCCCGCCGACCGAAGTCGCCAATAGATGGTGCTCCCGATCTCCACGGTTTCACAGGACTGGGTGGAGACATCGGAGAACCCGGCACAGGAGACCCCTTCGCCCTCAGCCAGCGCGGTTGCCGTCTCCGGGTCCACGGCCACGTTGAGCACAACCATCTGGGCCACGGTCCGGGACCGGGTGTAGGGCTCGGTCGACCAGATCCCAAAGGCGGCGGCCGGGTCGTCGGCGAGGCGGCCGGTGCTCTCGATGACGAGCTGCGAGGAGACCCACTCGGCGCCGTAGGGGACCAGGGAGGGGAATTCGACGCCTGGCAAAGCCACGGAGATCTCGGTCCGGCTCGCCTGGATGAAACGGTCGCCCTGACGTCGGGAGAAGACCCCCGAGATCAGAGCATCACGGTCATTGAGGTTCTCGGTCTCGATGCTGTCGTTGAGCCATTGGAGCTCCCCAGAGCTGATCACCTCGGGACGGACGAAGACGATCGTGGTGGTGGTGGGCACGGTCGGCTCGTTGATCCATTTGGAGCTTCGCTCTCCAATGCCCTGGAAGGGCGCGTCGGAACAGGCCGTCAGGACTAATGCGGCACCCAACGCCACCGTCCCAAGGACCATCGATGACCGTCGTGATCCCCTCGCAGAACTCGTCCCTGGCATCCCTTCTTCAACGGAGCGACCCTCCTCCTCCGTTCCCAGGAGAGAGGTGAGTCCTTCGACGGTCATTCTCCCCCACTTATCCTCCAGGTAATGGAACCTTCCCCTATTGATCGCGGCGGGTGGGCACAGTGAGGGTGCTTCTGCTGCATGGACCGAACCTCAACCTGCTCGGCCGACGCCAGCCGGAGTTCTACGGCACGACGACGCTGGCTGATCTTGAGACGCGGGTCATCAAGTGGGGTCAGGACCTCGGCGTCGAAGTCGAAGCGTTACAGAGCAACCACGAAGGCCGACTGATCGACGCCATCCAATCCTCCGACCATGACGGCATCGTCATCAACCCGGGCGCTCTCACCCATACCTCCCGCGCTATCGCCGACGCCCTCGCCTCTGTGGAGGTCCCCGCGGTGGAGGTTCACATCTCCAACGTCAAGACTCGCGAGCCGTGGCGGGCGGAGTCGGCGATCTCTCCTTCGTGTGTCTACACCATCTACGGCCGCGGCATCGGTGGCTACCTCTACGCCCTGAGACACCTCGTCAACAGGGCAGCGGTCCCCTGCGATACGGTCCGCTACGGGCCTCATCCGGAGAACGTGGGGGATCTGCGGCGGGCCGACGGCCCGCTGGTGGTGCTGGTTCACGGTGGCTTCTGGCGTCGGGAGTGGAGCCGGGACACGATGGAGTCCCTGGCGGTCGATCTCACCCGAAGGGGCTTTGCCACCTGGAACATCGAGTACCGCAGGTTCGGTGTCGGTGGGGCGTGGCCGGGATCGGGACACGATGTGGTGACCGCCATCGACTTCTCGCCTCAGCTCGGCCTCGCCGCCGACCGGGTCATCCTTGTTGGTCATTCCGCCGGTGGCTACCTGGCCCTATGGGCATCGGGACGAACCCGCCTACCGGTTGTGACCACCGTGGCTCTGGCACCGATAGTGGACCTAGAGGACATCGCCTCCTCAGAAGCCGAGGGCGCTGGGGAGGCCCGGGATCTGCTCGATCGGGGAGCACCGTCGCCGGTGTCGCCGGCCGACCCTGGGCACACCCTGGCTGTCCACGGCTCCAATGACGAATACGTGCCGTCGACCCACTCGAGGGAACTCGCCGCGGTCGGGACTGATCTGGTCCCCTTCGAAGGAGGGCACTTCGCTGTCCTCGATCCCCGACAGCCCCACTGGGAACAGGTGCTGGCAGATTTGAGAGTCCTCTAGGGGACCGACTCGACATTGTTTTCCACCATTAAGCTTGAGTGGTTGACGTTGGGCTCCTATACGATCACGAGCGAAGCAGCGTGACCATCTTTGACCGACTGGCTGAGCTTCAGGCAAGGCTTCCCAACTTCGAGGTTGAGGCCGGGGCCGACTGCCACTGGGGCGACCTCGACCCCGAGACTCTCATTGTGGTGATGGGTGCCGAACTCGGCCTTCGGGCGGAAGAGGTGCTTGACCTCACGAGGCCTCTGGCAGAGATTCTCAGAGCCGATCAGAGGTATTGACCGCCCGACTCCTGAGCTAATCGAGCCTTGGCCTCCGCTTCCATTGCCATCTGAGTTTCATGAATGTACCCATCTAGGAATCGAGCCCGGGCTCCCAGGAGCAGCTGCGCCTCGCCAAGTATCTCGGCCCGTGTGCCCTGGTCCAGGCTGATGGCCTGAGTACGACCGATCTTTTCCTCGTCGATTCGAGGGCACATTCGCTGAAG
>JBHHWH010000149.1:0-3099 GCA_046756405.1 Acidimicrobiia bacterium
GGGGTTTGGCCCCCCGCCCCCCGGCGGGGGGGCCCCCACCGGGGGGGGGGTGGGGGCTCGTCTCTATCGACTGCCTAACCGGAGATCAACCCTCCGGGTAGGTGTAGAGGATGTTGGCCTTCGAGGCCTGGTGGTCTTCCAGGTTGATGTGCTGGAAGATGATGATCCTCGCAGCTCCACAGTCGCCGAAGTCGTCGCAACTCAGCGTACCGATCATCCCCTGGAAACCAGAGGTGGCGTAGAGCTCATCGCGCAGCGCCTGCCGGTCGATGAAGAGGGTGTCGCCGTCTTCGACGGCCACATTCTCAATCGCCCTCAGCAGCAGGACCGTGGCGTCATAGGAATGACCCCAGAAGTCCGCCGAAGGCGCCTCGCCGAACTCGGCCTTGTACCGCTCGATGAACTGGGCACCGGAGACTCCGGTGGCTTCGTTCACGTTCTGGTCGAACCTGGTGTCGGGGCCCGAGAAGTACATATCAAGCGACTCGGGCTCGTTCATGAAGTTGGTGACGCTGAGACCGTCGGCGCCCATGAGTACCACATCTTCAAGACCCGCCACTCCACGGACCTGCTGCACCAGCGGGATGCCCGGGTCCGGGAAGATGGGGAAGAAGATGATCTCGGGGCCAGCGGCAGCCACCTCGGTGAGTACCGGAACCAGATCGGCCTGGCCCACGGACACAGCCGTGTGAATGACCACTTCACCGCCTAGCTTCAGGAAGGCGTCCTGGAAGGCGTTGGTGAGACCGTTGGTGTACGGGTCACCGTCGTGGATCAACGCTGCCTTGGTCAGTCCCAACTCGTTGAACACGAAGTTGGCCGCTGCCTGACCCTGGAACAGATCGTTGTGGGCGGTCCGGTAGTAGCCGGGGTGCCAGTTGTCACCAGGGTTGCCCTTCAGGTCCGAAGTCAGCGACGGTGAGGTGTTGGATGGGGAGATCATCACCAGTCCAGCAGCGCTGATCAGCGGCGCAGCCGCGGCCGCAGCACCCGAACAGGACGTTCCGATGACACCGACCACCTTTTCGTCGGCGACGATGGTCTGAGCTGCTGCCTGGCCGCCGTCGGCCGAGCAGAGGTCGTCGAGACCCTGTCCGACGTTGACCTCGTGGCCCTTGATCGGTCCGTAGTCCTCAACAGCCATGCGGGTGGCGCGCTCGTTGGGAATACCCAGGAACGCCACTTCACCGCTGATGGCCTCCAGGGACCGGATCTCGATGGGTTCGCCGGGACCGACTTCTACGGCACCGAGGGGACCCGCCTCGAATTCGGGTCCGGTGGCGCACGCGGCCACGATCATGGCGAAAGCACCGAGGGCAGCGAAGAAACGCATTCTCCTCTTGTTGCTCATCTATACCCTTCCTCCAATTGATATCTGGACGGGGCTAAGCCCCATCGGGGAAGGACTCTAGACCGAGATTTCCGATCCGTCATCAGCAATTGCCCAATCCCAGGTCACGGAGGTCTCCCCAATGGATGGCACGAATAGATGAGCAGTGACTTCACCTTTGTGGAAGAAGCCCCTGAGGACGGGGGACCCACTGGTGGTGGAGGGCGCCCCTGGGGGTGGCTCGTGGCAGGCGTAGCCCTGGGTCTCGCCGTTGGGGTGCTCTTCGGAGCCCCGGCCGTATTCGACTCGGCGGAGCCGCCAGAGCCGAGCGGGCCAGGTTCGTTGGCTGAGTCTCCGGCGGAGGCACCTGTCGGCATCGCCGAAGCCCTTCCGGGATTCCCCGACACCCTGGTAGCCGTAGTTCAGGGTGAGGGGCGAACCTTGTCCCATCTGATCTGGCCGCAGAGAGGAGCCGAGATCCTCCGGGCCCTTCCCTCGGGCGGGCTCGGTGAGGCCCGATTCGACGCTTCGGGACGGTGGCTGGCGGTCACCACCGTGATCCCCGAGGATCAGGGGGACCTCATCAGCTTCGGCCAGGCCCCCAACTTGCTCCCCCTCGTCACGGGGGTGACCGGCTTCGCCTGGCACGACACCGCGCCCGCATCGCTGGCCTACACCCGCCTTGCCGACGACCTACACCAGCTTTGGTTGGTGGGCTCCGGCCGTGACCCGGTGCTGGTGACCGAGGGGGCGGACCTGGGAGTGGTCGTCTTCTGGGGTTACTGGGGCTTCGCCCTCCAAGCCGAAGAGGAGGTGGTCTTGCTGACCCTCGAGGGTGACTTGAAGACGACAGTCGAGGGCAGGGCCTTGGCCTCCCACCCTTCGGGCTGGTTGCTCGTGGCCGACTCCGAGGCCCTGAACCTGGTTAGCGCCGGAGGAGGAGTGCAGCGACTGCGGGTCTCGACCGAACTGGGTGAGCCGCTGGCCGCTGCCCTCTCTCCCGACTTCACCCGGATGGTCGTGTTGGGGACGAGGGAGAATGTGGTTGCGGGCCTCGAGGGCGATCCCGCAGAAGAGTCCACTATCACCCCCGACCTAATTGCTCCCCCCAGCCAGCCCGTGTGGTCGAGCGACTCCCGTTTCGTTCTGCTGATCTTCTCGCGTGGGTTGTGGGTTTACGACACGGACATGGAGATCCTGCCCCATTCTCTGATGGAGCGACATGTTGTGCGCTCCGTTGGCCTGATCCCCCCCGACGCCCCGTAGGCTTGTCCGATGCCCAAGATCCACGTTCTCACCCCCGGCTACGGAGGAAAGCGGGTGGCCTCGACCGTCTCCCTCATCGAGTCTGCCGGCCGGGTCGTCGTCGTCGACCCAGGGATGGTCTCTTCACGGGAGGCGATCCTCGACCCGCTGACCGATCTGGGCCACAGCGCCGAAGCGGTGAGCGACATCGTCATCTCCCACCATCATCCCGACCACACCATGAACATTGCCCTGTTCCCTCGGGCCAGGGTGCATGACCACTGGGCCATCTACGAAGCCGACCGCTGGACGTCCCGCCCCGCCGAAGGCTTCGAGGTAGCTCCCGGAGTGACGCTGTGGGAGACGCCGGGGCATACCCCCCAGGACATCACCACCATCGTTGAACACGACGGCGGTGTGGCCGCCTTCACCCACCTGTGGTGGTACGCCGAGGCTCCCTACGACGACCCCCTGGCCACCGACCCCGAGGCCCTTCACCGGGGCCGGGAGCGAGTACTCGAGGT
>JBHHWH010000150.1:0-3092 GCA_046756405.1 Acidimicrobiia bacterium
TGGCCAAGGTCAAGGCTGATTACGAGGAAGCCGGACCCAACCGGAGTAACATGTACTACGGCTGGATCCGTAAGGAGAGAGCCAAGGCCAGAGTGTAACGGGAGTAATCGCCTCTACGAGGCGATCGGGAGGCCGAGGGGTAATATCCCTCGGCCTCTTTTCGTGTGGCCTCTCTGAAGTCCCCGCTTTGGGCGGGACGCTTAACAGCGTTTGACAGCCGTTAGGAGGTGTGATCTAAAGAGGAGCATGGTGCAGCCGGCACTGCTGGAAGGTAGCGAGGTCAGCAAGAATTTCGGTGGGCTGCGGGTCTTGCGCGATGTCAGTTTTAACGTGACCGAAGCAGAGATCGTCGCGCTGATCGGTCCGAATGGCGCCGGCAAAACCACGCTCTTCAACCTGATCAGCGGGCTCCTCAGGCCCTCAGGCGGTTCGATTCACGTCGCGGGCCATCTGATCACAGCGCTTCCGCCGCACCGAATCTGCCATCTGGGCCTGGCGCGAACCTTCCAGACGCCGCGCCCGTTCCTCGACCTGACAGTGGCCGAGAACGTGCGGACCGCCGCGCGCTTCACCGAGCGGCCCGGCGTCGCGCCGGAGGAGCTGCTGGGGCTGGTCGGGCTCGGAGAACAAGCCAGGGTCCCGGCTCGCCATCTTCCTCCCGCGCGCCGGAAGCTCTTGGAGCTGGCCATGGCCCTGGCCCTCGGGCCGCGCATCCTGCTCCTCGACGAGATCTTAGCAGGCCTCACCCCCAGAGAGGTCGGCCGGGCCACCAGCGTCCTCCGGCGCATCCGCGACCAGTGGGGTATCGCGCTCTTCTGGATCGAGCACGTGATGCGGGCGGTCATGGAGACCGCGGAGCGCGTGATTGTGCTTCACCACGGGGAGGTCATCTGCGAGGGCGATCCGCGATCGGTTTCGCGCGATCTGCGGGTTGTCCACGCCTATCTCGGTCAGTCAACCCCACTCCCCTCACCCTCCCTCGCGCGGAAAGCGGGTGAGGAACACCCATCTTGAAACGGAGGGCACTACCATGAGCATGGAGAGACGAGAGTTCCTCAAGACGACGGCCGGCAGCGCTGCGGCCTTCACCGTACTCCGCGGCAAGGCCTGGGGCCAAGCCAAGCCCGTGAAGATCGGCTACACGCTCTCGGCTACCGGACCTTACTCGGTGGGCGCCGGAATCACGCAGCGACCGAACTACACCCTGTGGGCCGAACAGGTCAACGCCAAGGGCGGCCTCTTGGTGAAGGGCCAGGGGCGTCGGCCGGTGGAGTTTATTTCAACCGACGACCGGAGCGAGATCGAGACCGCGGTGCGCTTTTACGAGAAGCTGATGACCGATGACAAAGTGGACCTCATCCTGCCGCCTTGGGGAACGGCGATGAACTTCGCCGTCGCGCCGCTGGTGAACAAATACGGCTACCCCATGATCGGGCCCACCGTCACGTCGAACAAGTTGAAAGAGCTGTCCTTCCCGTACTTCTACGCGATCCTCCAGCAACCCGATCGCCTCATGAGCGCCGTCGCAGGTTTCCTCAAGGACCTCGAGGCCCAGGGCAAGGTGTCGAAGATCGGCCTCGCCTACGTGAACGACCTCTTCGGAATCGAGATGCATACCAGTGCGAGGCCGTTTCTCAAGCAGGCCGGTCTCACGGTGGTGGCGTCAAAAAGCTACCCGCTCGGCGCCAAGGACCTCTCCCCGATCCTCAAGGGCTTCAAGGCCGCCGGCGCTGACGTCTTCCTCGGCCTCACCTACCCGCCCGACAACATCCTCGCCACCACCCAGGCGAAGGGGGTGGACTACAACCCGCCGGTCTTCCTCACCGCGGTGGGGACGGCCTTTCCCTTCTACCGGGACCTCTTCAAGGGCGCCGAGGGCGTGATGGGGATCGCGGGCTGGAACCCCAAAGTGAAGTTCGCGGGGGCCAAGGAGTACTTTGACGCCCACGTGAAAAAGCACCAGAAGGAGCCCGACCGGTGGGCGAGCGCCTTCGCCTATGCGTCCCTAGAGATCCTCGAGCGATGCGTGGCCGAGGTGGGGCTCGACCGGAAGCGGATCAGGCAGATGCTGGACAGCACGGAGTTCCAGACGGTCGCCGGCCCGATCAAGTTCGTCAGGGGCATCAACGTCTCCACGCCGGGCATGGTCGGGCAGTGGCAGAAGGGCGAGTTCGAGATCCTCTGGCCGAAGAGCTGGGCGACCGCGACCCCGGTAGTTCCTAAGCCGGCGTGGGCGTGACCCCCACGCTCGGGGCGGACATCGTCGTCGGAGGGCTGATCACGGGGGGGATCTATGCCCTCATCGCCGTGGGCCTCAACCTCCAGTACGGTCTCATGCGCGTGCTCAATGTGGCCCACGGCGAGTTCCTCATGCTGGGCGCGTACCTAACCTACTCGCTGCACACCACCTGGGGGGTGAACCCCCTCCTTACGCTCCTAATCACGGGGCCGGCGTCGTTTGGCGCCGGCCTTGTGGTTCATCGGGTGCTGTACGCGCGCGTGCTGGCGGGGGGCGAGGCGCCCGAAGCGCTGGAGTCCCGCTCGCTCCTCCTCTCCTTCGGTCTCCTCTTCGTCCTCCAGAACGCGGCCCTCCTCCTCTGGAGCGCCGACCTCAAGGGCTACAGCTACCTCACCAGCCCCCTGCACATTCTCGGCACGGTCTTCCCCGCCAACCGGATCGTGGCCGCTGCCGTGGCGTTGGCGATGAGCCTGGCGTTCTATGTCTTTCTCAGGCGGAGCCTCATGGGGAAGGCGATCCGTGCCCTCATGCAAGACCCCGAGGGCGCCCAGCTCGCGGGTATCAATCTCGCCCGAGTTCACAGCCTCTGTTTCGGAGTAGGAATCGCCATGTCGGCAGTCGCCGGTTCGCTGATCAGCATGCTCTTTGAGCTGACCCCGTTCATCGGCCTGCCCTATACCGTGACCGCACTCGTGGTCGTCATTCTGGGTGGTCTTGGGAACCTCCTGGGAAGCCTCCTGGGCGGGCTGATCCTCGGTCTGGTGGAGACCGCGGCGATCTATTTCGCCGCCTCAGACATCCGCCTGATCGCCTCCTACGGCGTCCTCTCGCTCATCCTGATCCTCAAACCCTC
>JBHHWH010000151.1:0-3076 GCA_046756405.1 Acidimicrobiia bacterium
CAAAGCGACGCATGGTCGAGCCTTCTCGGCTTCATCGACGTCATGAGCTGGCAGATGCGCACAGGGCTTTCGCTGATTCGGCTCAGGCCTATGAGGATCTGGGAAGTCTTCCCGGTATCGGCACCTCCTTGATGGGACTGGCAGCGGTAACGGCAGAGGAGGGCTACCCGAGAGAGGCTCTCATGATTGCCTCCGCAGCAGAGCGTCTCTCCGAAGAGGAAGGCGTTGTGGTCACATATGCGGAGGACAGTCCGGGTCGGCTGTCGACGACGGGTGAAAACTGAGCACTTGGCGCCGGTCGAAAACTGCGCGGTGGGACGTAGTTGATGACCAGTCTCGGGTCCGGTGTCGGACTCGAGGAGGAAGGGTGTATCAGGTGCATGACTGGGCTGAGGTCCACCGGCTCTTTCACCGTGAGGGTTGGACCAAGACGAGGATCGCCGACAAGTTGGGGATGAGCCGCAACACGGTGACGCGGCTGTTGGAGCTGTCTGAGCCTCCCCGGTATGAACGGGCCGCAACGGGTTCGAAGCTCGATGCGCATAAGGGCTCGATCGCCAGGATGCTCGATGTGGATCCGGGGGTGCCGGCCACGGTGATCATCGAGTATCTGCGCCGTGACGGTTACGAGGGTGGGATCACGATCTTGAAGGACTACCTGGTGCAGGTCCGGCCCTTGTTTGTGCAGGCCCGGTCGTATCAGCGCACCAGCTATCTGCCGGGTGAGGTGGGTCACACCGACTGGTGGGAACCGGGGATCTCGGTGCCGGTGGGACGCCGGGCCACTCGGGAGGTGTTCGGGTTGGTGACCACCCTGCCGCATTCGGCGGCGCACGCTGCGGTGTTCGCGTTCTCCAAGACGATGCCTGACTTCATGCCGGCGTTTACGGGCACGCTGCAGCGACTCGGCGGTGTGCCTAAGGCGATGGTGGTGGACCGGGACACCTCGATCGTGGCGCCCCGGTCCCGCCCGGCCCGCCTCCACCGTGAGGTGGCCGGTCTGTTCGGAGCGTTCCGGATGCGTCCGATCATCTTGGGTCCCCGCAAACCCGAATCGAAGGGACAGGTGGAACGAACGATCGGCTATCTGGAGACCTCCTTCTTGCCGTTGCGCTCGTTTGACAGCATCGAGGACCTCCAGGCCCAGCACGACGAGTGGGCCACCCGGGTGGCGTTCGGGCGGCATCATCGCCGGGTCGGTCACAGGGTCGGCGACGCGTGGCGAGTCGAACAGGGCTTCCTCTCCCCGCTACCGGACCCGCTGCCCGATGTTGATCGTCGCCTCGAGGTGCGGGTCACCAAGGACGGGTTCTGCCGGGTCGGTGATGTCGACTACTCGGTGCCGCCCGGCCTATCAGGTCGCCGGCTCCAGATCCGGGTTTCGACCGGTGAGGTGGTGGTGTTCTCGGAAGGGGTCGAGATCGCCCGGCACCGCCGCTCGTATGTCCCCGCCGACGTGGTGCTCAACCCAGCCCATGCCCGTCAGCTGCGTCTCGCTCGTGATGCTCACCGGCGGCTCCGTGACAGCGACCCGCAGCTGCCGGCACCGGATCTGGCCCGCTACGACGCCCTGGTGGGAGCGACCCGATGAGCGCCACCACCGACGTTGCCTACCTGACCCGAGCCCTCAAGATGCCCCGCGCCAGAGAAGTGGCCGCGTCGATCGCTGACCAGGCCCGCACCGAGGGCTGGGACTACCCCGAGTTCCTGGCGAAGGTCCTCGCCGAAGAACAAGCCTCGAGGGAGCTCCACGGCGGTGAGAACCGGGTCAAAGCGGCCCGGTTCCCGCAGGTCAAGACCCTCGACGATTTCGACTTCACCCACCAACGCTCCGTCTCCAAACAACAGATCGCTCATCTCCACCAGCTCGACTTCCTGCGGGAGGCCCACAACGTGGTCTTCTTGGGGCCGCCCGGCACCGGCAAAACCCACCTCTCCATCGCCCTCGGTGTTCATGCCGCCCGCCGCGGCTACCGGGTCGCCTTCGCCTCAGCCACCGACTGGGTGATGCGCCTCGGCGAAGCCAAACGCGCTGGCCGTCTCGCTGACGAGCTCGAACGCCTCGGCCGGATCCCGCTGCTCATCGTCGACGAAGTCGGATACATCCCCTTCGACCCCGACGCTGCCTCGCTGTTCTTCCAACTCGTCTCATCCCGCTACGAACAGTCCTCGCTCATCGTGTCCTCCAACAAGAGCTTCTCCGCCTGGGCAGAGATCTTCGGAGACGCCGTCGCCGTCGAAGCCATGGTCGACCGGCTCGTCCATCACTCCCACGTGCTCGTGCTCAAAGGCGACAGCTACCGACTCAAAGACAAACAACAGGAGGTGATGGCCACTGCCGAAACCACCTAGACCGCGCAGATTTCAACCGGCGCAAACCGCGCAGAATTCAACCGGCGTTGACACTCCGCCAATCGCCCATGCCAACGCATGTTCCCGTTTCGGTGTGGACAACCGTTGCTTACAGGAGCCTTGTGGCTGCGCGTTCGGTGCGTTGTCCTGGCTGCTTAGCCGTTGGAGCTGACCCTACGGCGTGCGGTTATCGGGCGGCTGCGGCTGTCTCCTGATCGGCTTCCAGATGCGGCTCAGCGACCACAGGCAACGACAATTCGAAGATGCTGTGACCGTCTTGGTACAGGTAAGTGAGGTCGCCGCTCATAAGGCGGGCGAGCCGTCGAGAGACCGCAAGGCCGAGCCCAATTGACCCGGGCTGATCTGGTCGATCGTCGGCCCGTTGATACGGTTTGAAGATCCGTTCCTGATGATTTGCTGGTATGGGATCACCGTTGTCTTTAACGGCCAGCGACGCGAAGGTGTTGCTCTGGCTGCCGAGTACGACGCTGATGTTGTCGCCGCCATATCGCTTGGCGTTGGTGATGAGATTGCGGAGTATTTGGCGAACTCGCGTGGGATCTCCTGCCGCTGTAGGTGCGTGTCCCAGAACGGGGATCGAGTGGTTTGGATCGAGTATCTCGAGGATCTGGGCGGCTTGTGCTCTGAGATCGATCGGTACTGCGGCAACAGTCAGTTCGCCGATATCGGTTCGAGCGGCAACAAGCAGATCGTCGACGATTGC
>JBHHWH010000152.1:0-3060 GCA_046756405.1 Acidimicrobiia bacterium
CCGTCGGGCCCAGGAGTGTTCGGCCAGCACCCGCCGCCGGTCGGGTCTGGGTGCGGTGAGGGCCAGCTTCACCGCTTCTGTCAGGTCCTCCGAGACGTACACTCCCTCCAGGCCCTCCAGAGCCCGCAGTGGTGGGGCGGCTATGGGCACTCCCGACGCCAGATACTCGTAGGCCTTGAGGGGGCTGACCGCATGGGTGGTGGCGGAGACTTTGAAGGGGATGATGCCCACGGTGAAGCGTTGCAGGTAGGCGGGAAGGTCGGCCTGGGGTTTGAGCCCCAAAAAGACGACATTTTGCGGCATCTCGGGGCGGGATGCCTTGTCGTCGCCGATGAGCACTATCGCCGCCTCCGGGTAGGCCTCGGCCACACTTGCTACCGCCTCCCAGTCGAACCACTCCCCGTACAGCGACCCGTGGTAGCCGATGATCACCGGGGCTTCGGGCAGGTCTGCGGGCCTGGCAGGTCGGCTCACCCCGAAGATCTCGGCGTTGACCGCGTTGGGCACCAGCCGCGCCCGACTGCCCATCGACTCCACCCGCGCCACCAGGTCGGGAGCCGAAGCCACCACCGCCTCCGCCCGTTCCAGCAGAGCCTGTTCCACCTCCTGTCGGTACCAGTCGCCTCCCAGGGCCGGGTCGGACCAGTCGTCGATCATGTCGTAGACCAGCCGCCATCCCGCCTCCTGGAGGGCGAAGCCAGCCTCGGCCAGAGGGGCCGCCGGGGCCTCCGCCAGCACCATCCCCGGCGAGGCGACGCGAACAGCAAGCAAGGAAGGATCGAAGCCTGTCACCCCGTACTGCTCGAGACGGGGGTGGACATACCGCAGCCCCAGGTCGACGCTCTCCTGAGCCTCATACAGCGACACCAGGCTCACGTGGTAGCCCTGGCGTACCAGTTCCAGGGCGAGCTGGGTGCTGCGGGCTCCGCCTCCCACGTCGTGGAGGGGCACCGCCGCCAGGATCACCACCGCCGGGGCTTCGATGGGGTCGGTCCTGGCGACCGGGGCCGACGTGACCGGAACGGGAATGAGCCCGATGCGGTGTCCGGCATCCCGGAGGCGGGCCAGCAGTCCGGGGAGGTCACCGTGGGGTGCGCCGCCCACCTCTTCGAACACCTCCCCTCTGGCAACTATCAGCCTTGGACCTACTGGAGGCTCGGCCCGGCGGCGGTCCACCAGCCGCGGTGGGGACACTTCTCCGACCACGGCAGCGCCGATCTCCGAGTCTGCCAGCACCGCCCGGACGGCCCGCCGCTGCTGTTCGCTCACCTCGAGACCGGGGTGGTCGACCTCCACCATATCCTTCGGAGCCGGACCGTCGGGTAGGGACAGCCGCACCCGGTAGGTGTCGGGGGTGGCCCCCAGCCATTTCCTCGCCTCACCTGGGTCGGTGAGGAACACTTCCACGTTGGTTCGGGAATGCCGGGAATGCTGGTGGAGCCGGTATCGGGCCATCACCCGGTCGGGGATCAGAGGACGGAGGGCCCGTTTCACGGCCATGGGGAGGCTCATCGCCTCACCATGTTGGCGGATCGGGAAGGCTCCCGGGCTCTTCGGGCCGCTGCCGCTGTACGGGGATCGGCTCCTCGAGTCCCTTGGGCACCGTCCAGCCCTCCCGTTCCACATGCTCGGGTAGCGACGTCTCCGGGCCCGCCTGGGGGTGGTCCACCACCACCTCCCCGGTGGGTGAAGCCTCCGGGTCGTGGAGGTTCCACCGCCGCACCATCACCAGCGGCGGAGTCCCCGCCGTCCGTGCCCTGGCCGCCTCCGGGTTCTCCTCCAGGGCCTCCGCCAGGACCATCAGCACCTCGGCGGAGACTTCCACTCCCCGGGCGTCCACCACATATTTCCCCCACGAGGACGCCAGCTCCTCTGTCGTCCCCACCGTCTCGATGTCCACACCCTCCACCGGCGTGTCAGCCACCACGGTGACCAGCGGGTACCAGCGGGCCTTCCACTCCCCAAGCGACCCATACAGCTCGGGGTGGCGGTCCCGCACCGCCCGCCGACCCTCCTCGAAGCGGGCCTCGGTGTCGACGCTCATCGACACTCCGTGTTTCCGGTATCGGAACAGCACCTCAGGAACCTGAACCTGGCTCCAGCCTGCTTCCAGGAGACGTATCCACAGCTCCCAGTCCTCGTTACCTGCGGTCATCGTCTCGTCGTAGCCGCCCACCTGTTGCCAGGCCTCCCGGCGTAACAGCACACAGCCCACCACTCCGTTCTCGATGAGCTGCCAGTAGGGGTTGTAGGGGCGGGTGATCCAGTAGGCGTCGATGTCGTGGTAGAGCCGGGCATAACAGTGGGCGTACCCCGCCTCAGGCTCCGCCTCCAGGGCGGCCACCATCCGTTCCAGATACCGGGGGTCCAGCTCGTCGTCGGAGTCCAGGGGAACCACATACCGGCCTCTCCCGACAGCTATCCCGGCATTACGGGCCCCGGGAAGGCCCCTGTTGTCTTGCCGTACCAGCCGCAGCCGGGGCCGGGCCTCCAGCGAGTCGAGGAAGGCCACCGCTTCGGGGTCGGTGGAACCGTCGTCTACCACCACGATCTCCCAGGAGTCGTAGTCCTGTTCGTACACCGAAGCCAGGGTCTCCTCCAGGAACCGCACCTCGTTGTAGACGGGGATGACCACGGTGACCTCGGGGGACTCCAGCTCCGGGAACTCTCCCGCAGCCATGCGTGACACCACCCGTCCCAGCCGGGCCTCCCGGGCTCTCCGGGCTTCCTCTGCCGGCCAGGAGGCGAAGCTGCGCAGCCGATCCTTGATCCACCGGGGAGTCAGCCGGGCTCCGGCCCGAGCCAGGGGAGCGGGGAGGAACCGGTAGGTGCGTTGCAGCGGCTTGATGTGACGGGCTTTCCCTCTCATCACCGCTTCCACCCCCTTCATCGCCGCCGTGGCCAACCCCGCCTGGGATCGAGGGTGCCTGGGCTCGGGGTCTCTGGCATAGGCCGCCCACGGGTCTCCCAGGTCCGGCACAGGTCGGGAGGCCAGCTCATTGGCCAGGCCAGGTTCGGCGATCAGCCGCCGCAGGGCCTGTGCTAGCCCGGCGGTGGTGC
>JBHHWH010000153.1:0-3038 GCA_046756405.1 Acidimicrobiia bacterium
GTCAGCCTGGGATACCGGTCGAGGACTCGGATACCGCCAACATCGAGTGCCAGACACCTGATCTGCGTGTGGCGAAGGAGTGCACGAACGGCGAGTTCGCCGACAACGGGGACTTCATCTACGCGGTGACGGTGACCAACGCGGGCAGTGCGCCGTTGGCGAGCTGCGTGGTGACGGATCCGACGGCGACCTGCGCGGTGACGTCGATCGCGTCCTTGCCGGTGGGTGGCGCACCGGTGATGTTCGACTGCACGAGCCCGAACCCGACCAACACGGTGACGGTGGAGTGCGAGATCGTGGGCTCCTTCGATCCGGCGACCCAGAGTCCGAAGAAGATCAGTGCCGATGCTTCCGCAGAGTGCGAGGAGGAGTGCCCGCCCGAGCGCAAGCTCGCTTTCGAGCAGTTCCAAGCAGGGGACATCGTCTCGAACATAAACACCATCGGTCTGGGCATCGGCGTGACCACGAATGATCCGGTCAACCACCCAGCGATGATCTTCGACACCTTCAACCCGACCGGTGGAGATCTCGACCTCGGGACGCCGAACAGCGACTTCGGCGGTCCCGGCATTGGTAACGGTGGCAAATTCGGCGAGCCCGGTCAGAACTCCCTGCCGCTCGGCAAGGTCCTGATCATCTCCGAGGACAACGATCCCAGCGATCCGGATGACAATGCCGGTGGCGGTACGATCATTTTCACCTTCGATCGTCCAGTGCCGCTGGAAATGGTGGGAATCCTGGACATCGACGTCGGCGAGGGAGGTACGGTGACCGCGTTCGACGCGGAAGTGGGCGGCGCCATGATCGGCGCCATCGCCTCGATGCAGCCTCTGGGCAACAACAGCTACCAGGACGTACCGTTCGTGAGGAGCGGCGTGCGGCGCCTCGAGGTGGAGTTCCAGTCGAGCGGCGCGGTGAGCTCGATCGTGTTCTGCCCCGAGTTCTGCGTCGAAGAGGCGATCAACGATGAGCGGGTCAGAGTGCAAGCTGCCGGCCACGCGTTCTGGCTGCCCGGAATCGCCCTGCCCGGGCCCCAGGACGGGTTCATCTTCGAGCCGGCTGGTGATTTCGTGCCTTTCGACGACGGCACGGCCTTGCTGACCGGTCGGATCGAGGACGTAAACGACTCCAGCCGAGCGTTCCAGGTGGTCGTCCAGCTGTTTGGCCGCACCGACATCGCGCCCCCGGGCAGTCCCAAGAGGGAACTGATACCCGAGGCCTATGCCGACTTCAACTTTCCCACCGGCCCCGCCGGTCCGGTCGACACCTCGACTTTCTTCTACTACACGGGCTTTACTGGAACCCTCACAGGCACCGAGGCCTTCCAGGGTGCCGTGATCGAGATCACCCCGACAGGTCCTGCCTTCCAGGTGGGCAAGGGGGCCAACAACAAGAACACCAACTTCGGCGCCTCGGCCTGGTTCACCTGGATCGTGTCGATCCAGCCCGATGATCAGAGCATCGTGCTGCCCGAGGGTCAGGGAGACATCAACGTCGATATCCCATGCGAGTGCTTCGACATCGAGTGCGTTCCCATGGAGTACGTGGACGACTTCGAAAGCGGCACCTACACCGGCGGTACCGGCATGTGGGTCGGTCCCTGGATCGAAAACGATCCTACCGGCGGTGATCAGAGCGCGACTCAGGGCAACGTCCAGGTGGCCGGCGGCGATCTCCGGCTGGACAACAAGGACTATCCGAACCCGGATCCGGCCTGGTATCCGAGCGCCTGGCGGACCGCCGACCTGACCGGCAAGCTGTCGGCCTGGCTCAAGTTCGATTGGCACCTCGGTTGGGAGGTGGATCCGAGCGACTCGGTCGTGGTGGAAATCTCGACCGACGGAGTCAACTTCACGGTCCTCGACACGATCACCGGGTATACCGGCATGGCAAGTGGTTGGGAGACGATCGATATCTCGGCCTACATCTCGCCCCACACCACGGTCCGCTTCCGAATCGAGGCCTACTATGGTGGCTGGGAAGAGTTCTTCTTCGTCGACTTCATCCGGATCGAAGGCTTGTGCGAGCCGCGCGGAGGTGAGGACGGTTGTACGCCGGGTTACTGGAAACAACCTCACCACTTCGACTCCTGGACTACCTATTCTCCGACCGATGATTACCCGACGACCTTCGGCGTCAACGCCACCTGCGCCGGTTCTCTCTTGGATGCCCTCGAGATCGGCGGTGGCGGCGAGGCGGCCCTTTGCCGGCACGCCACGGCGGCTCTCTTGAATACCGCGAACCCGAGTGTCAACTACTTCACGGATGCCAACGGAGTCATTCAGGCGGTACAGGATGCCTACGCCACGGGCGACTTCGAGACCGCCAAGAACCTGCTGGACTTCGAGAACAATCGAGGATGCCCGCTGAATTGACTGCGCGTGCGATCGAGCGGGCTCGGGTCGGACCCTACAGGCTCGAGTGTGGCTCCCGGCCAATCGAAGGCCGATCTGAAAGGCGGTTTGGCGGCCGGTACCCATAGACCGGCGGCTATTTGACTCCTCACGGGGGCTAACGTAGAGTTTTTTCAAGCTTTGTACAAGCTCTGGGGAGAGGAGGCCCCAATGTGCGGGAGAAGCGCAGCCGGCAGTTGCTTGTTTGGGCGCCTGGTCTGTCAGATCGGCGCCTCGGCGCCCACCCGTTCCGCCGGAGCCCTCAGCGCCGTTCTCGCCACTCCACATATAGAAGAACCTCGATTCTCTCCTGACGGTGGGCTGACGGCGGTCGTGATTGAGTCAGACGAACAGAAAGAAGGTCCGCTACCTTAGGAGGAGTGGGGGTTCATTGCTTTCGACAGTTTCCAAGTTCAGGGATTCCCATGGGTTGAGGGAGAGTCGTGATGTCTAGAAGAAACGATGTCTGTGCCTCCAAGAGCAGCGAGCAGTCGATCGAGGCCGGTCCGATAACCGGCCCCCGAACCGGCTCCCAGCAGAGCGAAGAACCGCACGGGCGGCTCAGAACCGGCTCGATCGCCGGTCTCAGGGCCCTGGCCGCGGGGCTGGTTCTGGTGTTGTTGTCTCTGGCGGCCGCCCCGGCAC
>JBHHWH010000154.1:0-3025 GCA_046756405.1 Acidimicrobiia bacterium
CCTCGACACCACTGCTCTACGTGCTGCGCAATGATCTGGGCTTGCAGAGTCCGCGTTTCGGCTGTGGACTGGGCCAGTGTGGCGCATGCACCGTGATCGTCGGGGAAAATGCAGTGAGATCCTGCGTCACCCAAGCCTCTACGATCAAGAGCGAGATCACGACGCTCGAGGGGTTGGCAGAGTCGGGCACGCTGCACCCATTGCAACAGGCCTGGATCGACGAGCAGGTGCCGCAGTGCGGGTTCTGCCAGACTGGGCAGATCCTGAATGCCAAGGTGCTCCTCGACCGGAATGCGAATCCGACGGATGCACAGATCCGGGAGTGGATGGCCGGGAATCTGTGCCGCTGTATGACCTATTACCGCATCCAGGCCGCGATCAGGCGCGCCGCGAAAACAATGGCGGACGCCCGGCTGGGTTCCGGTACAGAGGTGAGCGCATGACAGTCTTCACAAAGATCCCCAAACAAGTAGAAGATGCGATGGAGAGGTGGAGTGGCACGACCTCGCGACGGGATTTCCTCAAGAACTCGGGTCTGCTCGTGGTGAGCTTCGGTACTGGTGCAATGGCCAAGGCCAGTCCGCTCGTCCCCTCGAGTGTGGCGCAAACCGTGGCGGCGGAAGAGGCTGGTCCGTATCCCGATCCCGACTTCAGACAACTCGATTCCTGGATCGTCATCCATGAGGACAGCACGGCAACGTTCTATGTAGGGAAGACGGACGGCGGCCAAGGCACCGGCACGGCTTTCCGGCAGATGATGTGCGATGAACTGGACATCGCATTCGACCAGACCGACCTCATCATGGGTGCCACCGACCTAACTGTCGACCAAGGCGGATCGGGCGGTTCCGATGGCGTCGAAAGAGATGGCCGGGTCATGCGCCGGGTGGCTGCCGAAGCGCGGCGCGTCCTGCTCGAGATGGCATCGGATCTATTCAAGATGCCCGTCGACCAACTCGCCGTCGCCGATGGCGTGATCAGCGTCAAAGCGGATCCCTCCAGGAAGGTCAGCTACGGAGACCTGATAGGGGGGAGACGGTTTAATGTCACGTTGACCGGCCAAAACATCAACGCCACGACCGGGAAGGCAACAGTAAAGCCCGTGCAGGACCTGAAGATCGTCGGCCAGTCACTTCCCCGGTACGACATTCCGCCCAAGGTGGATGGCTCACACAGGTGGGCCGTAGGAGCAACAGCGCCGGGTATGGTGCATGCCCGTAATGTGAGGCCGCCGTTTGCGGGCGCAAAGCTGATAAGCATCGATGCATCTTCGGTTGCGGGCCTTCCGGGATTCATCAGAGTCGTGAACAAAGGCAACTACATCGCGGTGGTCTGCGAACGGGAAGAGCAGGCGATCGCGGCGTCCAGGCAGCTCAAGGTCGAGTGGCAGAAACCGGCGACACCGCCTTTCCCCAGCTCCGAAGATCTATACCAGTACATGCGAAGCGCCAGTCCCACCTCCAGCTCCAGGCCGGACGTGGTCGGAAACCCGGACGCGGTGATGGCACGCGCGGCCAAAGTCATAGAAGCCGAGTATGAGGTCCCTTTCCAGGGGCACACCGCTTTGGGTCCCGCCCATGGCATGGCCGATCCGTCCGGTGGCCAGATGACCATCTATTCCAACGACATGAAATCCTATGGACTGCGAAGAGGGGTCGCCAGTTTTCTCGGGATGCCGCGGGACCGCGTGCGCGTCGTCTGGATGGAAGGCCCCCAGCTGTACGGCCGCACCGCCGCCGACGACGCCGGCTTCGAAGCGGCCTACCTGGCCAAAGAAGTCGGCCGGCCGGTTCGGATGCAGTGGATGAGACACGAGGAGACGGCTTGGGATGTCAAGGGTCCTGCCTACACATTCAAACTGCGGGGAGGATTGGACGCTCAGGGCAGACTCTTAGCTTTGGAGTACGACGCTCGATCGGCGGATTACAATCACATCGGGTACAACGATCCCGACACTGTGCTGATCGCGCAGCTCATGGGGCGGAGGCCCGCCGCACCGGCCGCCGGCAGGGCCAGGACTCCTTCGGAGATGTACGTCATCCCGAATCGGCGCGTGACCACACACGTCGTCGGTCTGCCCCTTGTCTGGGAGTCGCCGCTTCGGGTCGGGAACCTGCGGGATCCCAATGGCCCCCAGGTGACCTTTGCCGGCGAATCGTTCATTGACGAGTTGGCAGCGGCTGCAAAAGCCGACCCCGTCGAGTTTCGCCTGAAACTCCTCACCGCCGATTCCTCCGACGATGAACAGTTCAAGCGGAGGCGCTCCATCGCTGTAATCAAGGCGGCAGCTGCGGAATACGGATGGGATACCCGTCCTTCGCCGAAACCCGTCGGGAAGGGACCGATTCTAACCGGGCGCGGTATATCGTACTGCTATCGTGGCAGAACGGTCGTAGCGGAAATCGCCGAGGTCGAGGTGAATCGCGAAACAGGACACGTCTGGGTCAAGCGTTTCGTCTGCGCGCACGACTGCGGACTGGTAATTAATCCGGGAGGATTGCGCCGTACCATCGAGGGCAACCTGCTTTACGGCCTCAGCCGGGCGCTCCACGAGGAGGTGCAGTTCGACACGGAGAAGGTGACTAGCGTGGATTGGAGAACCCATCCGACCCTGACGCACGCCGACACACCGGCCAGGATCGACGTCGTGGTGGTGAACGCGGATCCGAACCCGGATCGGCCCGACCTTCCCCACTACGGTGCGGGCGAGCCATCCTGCAAACCTGTAATTGCCGCGGTAGCCAACGCGATTTACGACGCGACGGGCGTTCGAATCCGTCGCGTCCCGTTCCGGGACGAGCGAGTGCTAGCCACATTAGAGGCCGCACACGAAGCCAGCTAGAGACAATGGTGTGACCTGTCCATCCGCGACTGACGCGGTTGGCCCCGGCAGTTGATTAAGACGACTTTTTTTCAGGGAGTCAGAGCGGGTGAATCGAGCCCAATAGTGGGCACAGTCTGGGCACACTACCTTGGGGTGAACCCCTCCGTTGAGACAATCCGGGCTTGGCACACCCGCCGTTTT
>JBHHWH010000155.1:0-3017 GCA_046756405.1 Acidimicrobiia bacterium
TGCGACGTATTCCCGAAGACGGCAACCGCAGTGGAATCCATGCAACCTGTGGTGGAGATCGTCCACGCCGGCTGAACCGACTCGAGGTCGCCGGGCCGGTCTGGAGCCACGCATAACCGCGGCGACCACGCCCCTGTCGGCGGTGTTACGCCCGCACCGAACCGGCAATCGGCGCTAGCTGCCCAGGGGTTGGCGGACAGTTTCTCTCATGCAACGGCGAGTTCGAACGCAAACGGGAGGCCGGTTACCTGTTCGACGCGGCGCTTCGGCGAGAAACCTCACAGGGGGCCCATGTGGCAATGAGCCGGGGCCGCGAATCCAACATCGCCTACCTGATGTGCGCAGAGATAGGCGAGTCTTGCAGTCGCCTGACCCATGAGCATGGACGTGGTCCGGTTGAGCGGGCTCTGTTGACTTCAGGTCGTGGTGATCGACGGCTCCCGGCGGTCGGCTTCGGTTCCGGAGTTGAGCCGACCAGGTAGGTCAAGCGTTCTGGCACGGCGACAGAGCCTCATCCTGGGCGGGGCGTGATGGTGGGCTAATCCCAGTGTCGTTCTCTGGCGAGGCGGGGCCCGAGATGCGACCTGTGGAGGGATGCGTGTCCCGGGGACCCCGCCCCTGTCTACTTGTTCGCCGTTGGACTGGTCGGGGTTCCATGGAACCCAAAGCCGGGTGTCGGCGAATGATCTATGAGTCGACTTGTGGAGGTGCGTGTGTTCCGAAATCCAGTTATCACTGTCTTGGCCGTGCTGGCGGTCCTGTTGTTCGTCGGAGCGCCGGCGGTAGCTGATCCGCCAGTGAGCGGTGAGCTGCACTGTGTGGTCGTGGTGGTCGGTCAGAGAGCATCCGGTGAGCTGATCGTCTCCGCGCCTGACTGCTATTCCTCGTTCCAGGAAGCGATGGCCGTCGCCTCCGGTGGGGTTATCAGCGCCGAGGCGGTGCCGTCGGGTGAGGAGCTGTTCGCCGATCCGGAGGCGAGGAGTCTCTTGTCCTCGTTCACACTGGGCATACACTTTGACGGGTTGAACGGGAGTGGCAGTTCGATCTCGGTGGTGGGAAGTTCCTGTACCGGCGGATACTGGAATACGGGTGCTTCATGGGCGAACCGGGTCTCATCGTCGTGGAATGGCTGTTATCGGTTGCGTCATCATGATGGTCCGAACCGGACTGGGACCTATGCGGACACCGTGGGCTCGGGGATTCACAATCTGCCCTGGTGGATGAACAACAGGACTGAATCGGTCTCGTATTGGGGCAGCTGAGGCTGGCTCCACCGGGGGGCATGGCTGATCTGGCATCGTTGGGGTGTGAACCAGTTGAAGTCCGACGCCGAGATCATCGAGGCCTCCTTGGAGAACCAGGAACTGTTCGCGGTCATCTTTGAACGTCACTATCGGGACATCCACCGTTTCGTTGTCGCCGCGGTGGGTCCGAGCGATGGTCCCGACCTAGCGGCGGAAGTGTTCCTGCGCGCCTTCGCAACCCGTCACCGCTACCGGCTCACCTATCCGAGTGCTAGACCCTGGCTATGGGGGATCGCCTCCAACCTGATCCGCGGCTACTACCGGAGTCGGGCGAGACGGGAGCGGGCACACCGGAGAGTTCTCGTGTCACTCGAGTCAGAACCCGATCCCAGCGACGAAACACTGGATCGGGTTGCTGCCGAAGCGGAGCGGCCGCTTCTCGCCTCGGCGATGACACAGCTCAGGTCGCAGGACGCCGAGGTGCTGGTCCTCTTTGCGGTGGGGGGTCTCTCCTATGCCGAGATCGCCGAGGTGCTGGGGATTGCTGAGGGCACCGTACGCTCCCGCCTGAACCGAACCCGAACCAAGCTTTGGAACCTTATGGCGGTTAACGACGAATCCAATAGTGACGATGACTGATCAGATTCCAGATCCGTTCGGGCTGATCCGCCGGGAAGCGCTCCCCGTCGAACCGTCTGACGGGGACTATCAGCGGGCCCGGCAACGGCTTCAAGCGGCGATCCGCCACGAGGAACAGAGACGAGGGCGGCAGGTTCGAGGATGGCTAATCCCCTCTCTGGTGGCCACGGCTCTCCTCGTGGTTGTTGGTGCCATTGCCCTGTTCCGGCCGACTCCCGCTGAAGCCGCCCTGGCCGAAGTGGCCGAGGTCGCCAGAGAGGCAGCCCCGCTCGAAATCCCAAGCGGTTCGTTCGTTTACACCCGTTCCGAGCGGGTCGATCTAGCGTTACGACCGGGAAGCGAATTCGGCCTCGACCAGGAGTTCGTCGCCTACCTCCTCCCCTCCACCCGGGAAATCTGGCGGCAGCCGGACACCGAATTCGTCCAGATCCGCACCACCACCCACACTCCCATCTTCTTCGACGAGGCCATCGAAGACACCTACTACCGGCTCGGCCTCGACGCCACCGACCGCCTAGGCGAAACCCAGACCCAACAGCTCACCGGGGTTGTCGACCCCCTCCTCGAATTCGACTGGCCCAGCCAGCCCAACGCTCTCCACGAAGCCCTCCGCGACTATGCCGCCCAAGGGGGAGACCAACGACCAATCAGCGTCCAGATATTCGACCTGGCCACCGACCTACTCCGAGAAGCCGACCCCACACCCGAGCTCCGCGCCGCGATCGTCCAAGTACTAGCCAGGCTGCCAGTCCGACTCGTCAACCAGACCAGCCAGACGATCACCATCGGGATCACCTACACCGCACCACTAGCCACTCGAGACACGATCACCCTCAGCACCCAAGGCCAGCTCCTCGCCGAGACCAGCTCCCTCCTCGCAGCCGATCCTGAGCTGGGCATACCTGCAAACACGGTCGTGCTCAAAGTCGACTATCTGGAGACACGGATCACCGACGATCTCTGAGCCTTACCAAAGGCAATCCGGCCCGACGATGGGAACCCATCTGGTGCGATCGGCGAATAAGGGTTAGAGAGCACTACAAGGAGGTGACGCAGATGAGGAAGGCGAAGGTCCTCTTGGTGGCCGGGATGGTTCTCTTGGGACTCGTGGTTGGCTCAGCCCCGGCTTTTGCC
>JBHHWH010000156.1:0-2926 GCA_046756405.1 Acidimicrobiia bacterium
CGATGTGGAGCTCGCCCTCGGAGTGGGTGCGCAGGAAGTCGGTGTGGTTCGAGATGCCGACGACCCCCACCTGACCCGCCGCGAGCGCCGCCTGTCCCGCCCCGTGACTCGCCACCGACTCGACGATGCTGCAGTAGACGCCGCCGTGGACCAGGCCGTAGGGCTGATGATGGTCGGGGGTGATCACCAGCCTTCCCCGAGCCCGGTCGGAGGTCGCCTCGGTGACCTCGATGCCGGTGTACGCGACGAAAGTGGGCCGGTCCGTCACGAGCCGCACCCGATCGAGAGTTGGAGGACCGGTCCCAGGTCGTCGTTGACGTACTCCCACAGCTCCCAGGAAATCCCCTCGAAGTAGGCGCCGTTGACGATGATCTCCATCTTCCCGTCACCACTGAGGTCAGCAACGGCCCCGACCGAGAACGAGACGAGGAAGTCGACGTCGGGGTCGAAGACCAGGGACTCGCCCAGGACAGCAGTCTGGACTTCCCCCTGAACCACCTTGCGAAGGAAGACAATGGAGTAGTCGTCTCCGTCGGGGAACAATCCGACGGGAACGTCCTCGGCCACCACGAGTATTTCGTTTATCCCGTCCCCCTCCACATCCAGCCTGATGAGCTGCTTGATCTTTGGCTCCGCTACCACCATTCCCCGGGAGGCGAGGAGATCCGCGGCAAAGGCGGCGTAGGTGCCGTCGTCGGAGAACTCCTCGATCAAGTGAGGCTTCAGCTCCCACGGGGCAGAGATGGCCACCCCCGACGGCCCCGGCCAGGCGCCGAGGGGCTCGACTTCTTCCAGTTCCACCCCCGGAATCTCCATGGGCAGGCACACCCGGGTAGGTGGACCGCCCTTCACCGTCCCCTCCAGGTTGAAGACCGCGAGCTGGTAGTCCTCCCCGCCCACTACAGGCAGGTCGTCCACGGTCTCGGGAGCGACCCACGCGGTGCCATCCCACCAGCCCAAGGAGCCGAAGCCGGTCTCGATCAGGGGGAGCGGTGCCCAGTTGAACGCTTCCAACGTGGTCGTCGTAGTCGGAGGGATCGTGGTTGTGCTCGGAGCCGGAGTGGTGATCGGAGCCAGCGTCGTAGTTGGGGCAGTGGTGGCGGTCCCCGGTGGAGGCTCCGTCGCAGCAGGTGCCGAGGTAGAACTAGCCGGGACGGTGGTCGACGGAGGTGCCTCCTGGGCCGGAGAGCACGCGGCAACGATAAGGAGGAGAACCAAGGGAATCCTGGGCATGGCGGGCAAGTTACCCGCTATCGGAGTCAATCGAACGGGAAACCGGGACCACCATGCCGACGCCCGCCAGCAGCACCGGCACCAGGTGAAGCGGCAATCCGATGACCGTATAGGGCGAACCCCGCACTGCCTTGATGAACCGGGCCCCCACCCCTTGAAGGGCGTAGGCCCCGGCCTTGTCCATCGGCTCTCCGGTCTCGATGTAGTCGGCTATCTCCCCGTCGGTCAAGGGGAGAAACTCGACCTCAGCGACGTCGACAGCTGAGCGGATCACCGGCGCACCGTCCCATCCGGCGGCACACACCCCAGTAAGCACCTCGTGCCGGTTGCCCTGGAGGCGGCGCAGGATGGCACGAGCCTCCTCCGGATGCTCCGGCTTACCCAGGATCTGGCCTTCGTGGAGGACGATGGTGTCGGCGGCGAGTACCAGTAGATCCGGTCCGACCACTGTCGTGGCCTTGGCGCGGGCAAGCCGGTCCACGTACTCGCCTGGCGCCTCGTCGGGACGGCGGGACTCGTCCACCTCCGGCGCCTCCACCTCGAACTCCACCCCTAACTGATGTAGGAGCTTCTGACGGCGAGGAGAACCTGAGGCCAGGATGAGCTTCAATCCAGAATCCTCCCCCGGCGGACCACCAGCTTCGGATGGGCGAGCACACCCGGCTCTTCCCCCGGATTGACAGGGAAGAGCACCGCATCGGCAGGCGAGCCAGGATCGAAGGACGTGGACCGCCCGGTGGCTTCATGACCGGAGGATCCCACGGCGGCTGCCACCTGGAGAGGAGACAGCCCGTACTCACCCATCTTCAGAGCTTCGGCTGCCACGTCGGCCGGCGAGCCGACCAGGTCGGTTCCGGCCAGGACATGTACCCCGGTCTCGGGAGCGAGGGGCAGGAGGCGCCGCATGTTCTCTAGGCCTTCGGCGAGCAGGCGCCCGCCGCTCGACTGCGGCCCTAACTGGACGATCAGCTCCTCGACGCGGAGAAGGGTGGGGACCCAGATTCCTCGTCTCTTCCCGAGGGTGGCGATGTCGTCTTCGGTGAGGAACAGCCCGTGCTCAATGGAGTGGACCCCCGCCGCCACTGCCGTTGACGGCGTATCCGGAGCCATGGTATGGACCGCCACCTTCGCTCCGGTCCCCTCCGCCGACGCCACCACCCGGCGCAGCTCTTCTTCAGTGAAGTTGGTCACCGGGCCCTTCCCTCGCCGCGGCCAGTCTCCCACCACCTTCACCCAGCCCAGACCAGCCTCCGCCTCCTCTTTGACCCGCTCCTCCAGAACATCGGGCCCCACTTCGAGGCCAAAGTCCGGGTAGTAGCCGTCGGGAACGGCGATGATCCGCCGCGCTGCCTCGATGTCGGGCCGTTCCGAGGGGTCCAGGGCCGCAGCAACCCTGATCGTGGTGTCGTCGCACCAACCCTTGTCGATGATCAACGTGACCCCGGCGGAGAGGGCCTGTCGGGCGCGTTCCAGCGCCGACTCGAAGTCGCCCGGCGCGAACAGGGCATCGGAGGCCAGATGGGCGTGGGCGTCGACCAGACCCGGTAGGGCCCACAGGTCCGCGCCGACGACGTCGCCGGCCTCTCCGGTGGGCTCTGCCCAGCGCCCGTCGACCACGTCGCGGGAGACGGCAGCGCCCCAGGGGGTACGGAGAATGAATCGCATCGGCATGGTGTCAGACGGTAACCAGGCC
>JBHHWH010000157.1:0-2917 GCA_046756405.1 Acidimicrobiia bacterium
TCGGGGCAGCGCTCGAGGGGAGGCTCGCTGATCCGTTGGCGAATCTCGAAGGTCCGCTGACAGCCCTTACACTCGTACTCGTATGTGGGCATCTGATATCAACTCCATGATGTATTTACCGTAGCATGGTGCGAACGGCCGTGTCAAAGCGCCGGGGCGCCGCGAGCTGGCTTCTCCTCGGCCTGGCGATAGCTCTGCTCGCGGGTTGCGCCTTGGGCGAGGGGGAGCGAGTCAAGACGCTTCGGGCGCGTGCGGCCTACACCGCAGCGCTGCGGGACCTGGACGAGAGGCGGGTCTCGACAGCGCTCGCCTCCCTCCGGCAAGCCGTTTTGCTCGATCCGGATGAGCCCGAGTACCACAACACCCTCGGTCTTGTGCGTCTTGACCTGCGCGACCTCCCGGAGGCCATGGCCGCCTTCGAGAGGGCCATCGCTTTGAACCCCGAACACGCGGATGCTCATCACAACCTGGGGGTGGCGCTCGCCCAGTCGGAGCGGTTCGAAGAGGCCATCCAGGAGTATCAGACAGCTCTCTCGCTCCCGCTGTACAGGAACGCTGAGACCGCCTACTACAACCTCGCCGTGGCCCAGTACCGTCTCGGTAGGCTCAAGCAGGCAGAGGAAACCCTGAGGCGGACCCTACGGCTTGAGCCCCGCATGGTTGCCGCACACTTTCAGTTGGGGGTGATTCTGTTTGAGACTGGCAGGCGGGATCGGGCCCGAGGGGCGTTTCGGCGGGCCCGAGACCTGGCCCCAGGCACCCCCTTCGCTCAGGCGGCGGGGGAGTACCTCAAGAGGCTCGGGGAGGGGGGGTAGCCAGGCATTTTTTCCTTGACTGCCTCCGTGCTTACGGGGTAAAAAAAACGCGTTTATGTGGGGTTTTGTCTCAAGACGCGTGGCTTAGTTATAGGCGGAGAATATCGGGAGGAGCGAAGGAGGTGGTGAATTCCCGCGAGAGGGTTAAGAGGAGTAGTTCGCAAGTAGCACGCCAGTTAGGATACCGAAGCTAATCCATACATGAGGAGGCGGTAAATGAAAAGGTACGGGGTGCTCGCAGTGGCTGTGCTCACCCTCCTCGGGATGCTCTCGCCACCCGCCTTGGCCCAGGAGGTCAAGGTGACCATCGGTGGGCTGATCGACAACCTCACCAACTATAACCAGAACTCGAACATGAACTCCTCTGAGCGCAACGCGCCGAGGGGCGGCATCACCGATGACGACGACACCGAGTGGTGGAGCCGGACCCGTGGCCGCTGGTTCATCAACGCGCAGAGGGGGAAGGCCAAGGCTGTCCTCGGGATGGAGTTCGACCTTATTTACGGCCAGACCGGCGCGGCCGACAACCCCAGCGGCCGGCCCGATGGCACGAGCGGCGGCTTCGACGCCGACAACGACGTCCGAAACACCCTCGAGCTGAAGCATATGTACGTGGAGTTCCCGTTCGCCGGCGAGGGCTCGCTCCTGCCGATGGTCCCCTATGCCGGGATGGCGCGGGTCGGCGGCCAGCCGTACAAGGTGACCTACAAGCCGTTCGTCTTCGCCTCCAGCGACTTTGGCGGGCTCAACGTCGACCTCGCCATCACCCCCCAGGCGAAGGCTCAGTTTGTCTACGCGCAGTTTGAGGAATCATCGACCGGGTTCAGAGACGGCTTTGTCCGCGGTGACGACATCGGTTTGATCTTCGCCGTCGAGGTCACTCCGGAGAAGGGCCTGAAGGTCAAACCCATCTATAGCTACCAGTCGATCCAGGGGAACACCAGCAGCAACCTTCGTCCCGGGGGGGGCGTGGGTGGGCTTTCCAATGCTGCCGCCAGGTTTACGCACCCCGTGACCGGCAATCTGCTGCAAGAGAACCGCCACACCATCGGCGTCGACGCCCGCTGGCGCTCGGGCCCCTATTGGGTGTACCCGACGTTCTTCTACCAGTTCGGCGACCGCGAGCGTGACAACACCGACGGGATCGGACCGCCGGGTTTGCGGGAGGCGGACCTCAGGGCGTGGTTCCTCGACATCGAGGCTGGCTACCGGACAGGGCCCTTCAAGGTCGAGGGTCGGTTCGTGTACACCTCCGGGAACGAGGCCACCGACGACCTGGACGATGAGGTCAACTACTTTCAGATGTTCCAGAGTGGGAATGCCTACTTTATCGGCTGGGGTGAGGCCCACGGTATCGGGCTGATCGACTACCTCACCGCGTTGAATGGCTTCAACAACGCCCTGTCCTTGCCGCGGAGGGCGAGCTTCGACCGATACGGGCGTGTCATCGCCTCGGTCAGGGGGACGTACAGCGTGACCCCGGCGCTCAGTGTGTATGGGATTGTCACCCCGTCCTGGACCGCCGAGGATGTGGCTACGCGAGGGACGATCGCGAGCAGCGGGATCGTCGTGACCCCGGCAGCTGCGGCAGCCGCGGATGAGACCTACCTTGGGACCGACCTCACGGCCGGCCTCAAGTGGCGGTTCGCCCCAGGGCTCTCCTTTGACTATGTCTTCGGGGTCTTCTTGCCTGGCGAGGCCATGGACATTGCGACTGTACCCGGTGGGCTTCCTCAGGACGCTGACGAGGTCTTAGTGACCACCGCTCGGGTTCGGTACGTGTTCTAGGAACTGAGCCTCCTGGCGGCTTCGACGCGGGGCACCGGGCCATAGCCTGGTGCCCCGTTTTGTTGTCGGCCGGAGGTTCGGTTGCCATCGTCACCCCTCCGAAGGTATAGTGAGCCGGAGGGGATGTCTAAGTGCGCAGGTCCGTGAACAGCGTGCAATCTCATCTTTTTTTCCCTCTCCCTTCCAGGGAGAGGGTTTGGGTGAGGGTGGCGCTCTTCCTCGCAATCGTCCTGGTCGGCGGTTTAGGCCTGGTCGCCCGGGCCGGGGCGGTCGAGTATCGGCTCCGGGTGGCAAGCCTCTATGAGAGCGCCTTC
>JBHHWH010000158.1:0-2879 GCA_046756405.1 Acidimicrobiia bacterium
GCAGGAAGGGACGCCCGAGAAGGCTCTTCGCCGCATCAGAACTGACCGAAACGCTTGCCAACCAGTAATCCCACCCATCTCTATGACAAGGCGGCGGTGCTCGTGTGTCGGCTCTCGTGGAACCATCCGTACCGGACCAACCCGCCCTCGGCTTCGAGCCCTCTCCCCTACCCCGCCACCTGGTTCCAGGTCGCGCCGTTTGACACGACTTGTGAAACCCCTGGTCGAAGCGCCGCGGGGCAACTAGGAAACAGGTGGGGTTGGATTCCACGTCCAGTGCACTAGGGCAATGGCAGCCGGTCTTGTGATCCTGTCCCAGTCGAGTCGTACGGTCAGGCCATGCCTGGAAACTCATCAGTCGACCTGCTGATCCAGATCAATCACTCCCCTCGATCGACGCAACCCGTCTCGGCGACTATGCGACCAGCGAACTCGCCTCCACCCAACTGACCCTCCTCGACACGTTGGAAGTGATGCTGAACGACACCCGATCCGTCCTTGAGATCAAGTCACGTAGACTGAGGTTCGCGCTGGTCAGCCTGACCTCTGCGGCCGGGTTGGCAGCGATTGATCTGATACTTAGATAGGTCGCCAGAATGACCGACAAGCCGGAAACCAAGAAGCCCGAGCCCACACCGAGGCCACCCCGTCAGCCGGACCTGTCGTTGATCACGTATCTCGAGCGGGGCGATGAGCCCGAACAAGAGACCGAATCGACGGAGTCGAACAGCCGCTGACTTTCGCATCCGGTCTGATCGAGGACCTCACCTCCTTCTGCGCACGAGACGACCTGACCCCGGTGGCATATGCGGCGCTGGCTCACGCCCAATTCGAGCTGATCCACCCCTTCGTCGACGGAAACGGCAGGGTGGGACGAATCCTCTTCCAGCAGCTTCTGGTCAAGCGGGCCGGGCTGGCAGGGCCCGTCCCGGTGTCCGTACCCTGGAGCAAGGACCCGGACCGCTACATCGCAGCCCTCCGCGCCTTCGAAGACGGCGACACCGCCGCATGGCTGCTATTCGCATCGTGGAGCGTCATCGAGGCCACCGATTGGATAAGCCGGGTAACTGCAGGCATGGGTCGTCTCCTCGAGGACTACCGCAGCAGGCTCCACACCCGCGGTCGTTCCGTGACCGCCCGGATAATCGACGATCTCCCCACCTATCCGATCGTGGACACACCGACGGTCGCTGCAAGGTATGGCGTCACCCCACAGACAGCCCACACTGCCCTTGTCCGCCTGGCCGAGGTCGGCATCCTCATCGAGCGGTCATCCGCCCGTCGCAGGAAGGGACGCCCGAGAAGGCTCTTCGCCGCATCAGAACTGACCGAAACGCTGGCCAACCAGTAATCCCAGCCCTTCCTACTGTTTGACCCCCTGACCTCACCAGGACGGAGTCTTCCAACCAGCCACCACAGCGACACCATGGGTTCCAGGCTTCTAGCCGATCTCTCGAATCCTCAGTCCTCGAATCCTCTCGAAGTCCGACCTGTTGCGCGTGAACAGGCTGAGCTTGTGCTCAATCGCGGTGGCGGCGATCAGAGCATCCGGCAGGCGGATCTCCGTCTCTCGACGGAGGCGTCCGGCTCGCTCGGCGACGGCGCGATTCACATCAAGTTCCCTGAATGGCGCAAGCAGGATGCTGACAACCTCGGTAGCGGTGTTACCGGCGAACAATTCTGCCCTCGTCACAACTGAGTAATGAAGTCTGTGCTTTCTGGCTTCGAGACGTCTCGCCCCTCGCAGGTGGTCGACAAATACGTCGGTATCGACCAGGAAGTCAGCCACGATCCCAATCGTCTCGAGAAGGCACCGAAGCTCCCGGCTCAGCCCCAAACGTCGCCGCCAAGGCAGGTTCAGGATCTGCCTGATCATCGAGGTACCCGTCCACGGCTCTTCGAATGATCTCTGCCATGGTGACTCCCTCGGCTTTGGCCAGCTCGTCGATGCGACGCCTCTGTTCCTCAGTTAGGTAGATCTGCGTTCTGCTCGACATACAGCGCAGTATACAGCACCACATTACCTGTTTCCAGGCATCGAATCCCCGCGTGCCAGGGTGTGGACACCACAAAGCCCGACGCCCACGTGAGACGGTTCGCCGAGAAAGCCGTGGGACGCAACCTATCCGACGAGGACGAGATCAAGGCTGTCACCCGAGCGGCCCACCGGGACGAACGCCGATGAGCTCGACTGGGCAATCTGGGAGGCCACCAGTTGCGACACTGAGACCTGAACTCGCCACCCTTTTCGGCACCGTAGTCTCTGGTCAATGAGACGGCTCCTCGCCCTCCTGCTAGTAGTCGCCGCCTGTGCGCCGGCTACGGAGCCGCCGCCGCCACGGACCGGGACTTCGGCGCCGGCGACATCGGTTCCGGAGACCACCACCACGGAGCCCGCTCCCACCACTACAGCCGGTCCCACGACCACCGTCGAAGCCACCGAGGCGACCCTCTATGCGGTGGTGGCCGAGGAGCGCTCGCAACGACTAGCCGTCATCGACCCCGAAACCGCACAACAGGTGGCGAGCTTCGACCTGCCGGCCCGGCCGCACAATCTGGCGGCTATCGGGTCGGTGGTCTACGCCACCCATCCCAGTGTGGGCACCATCTCCCGGGTGGATGTGGCCACTGGTGAGGTGACCACCGTCGCCGTCGGTACCGAACCCCACGACGTCAAAGCCGGCATCGGGGGGCTGTGGGTGGCCGACGAGGACGGCCGCCGCGTGTACGTCCTCGACCCGGAGACCCTGAAGCCGATCTCCATCTACGAGATGGGTGACCGGCCCCACGACCTCTACGTCGACGGCATCGTTGGCTGGGTGACCCTCATCGGGTCCGACCAGCTGGCCCGGATCCGCGGCGACGTATCGGAGCGGGTC
>JBHHWH010000159.1:0-2870 GCA_046756405.1 Acidimicrobiia bacterium
TGTGTGCCGGCGAGACTCCGGCTCCTCCAGGCCAGGTGACCGTGTTCGTCGACGCTGACCAGGCAGTAAAAGCCAATGCAGAAGCAGGAGTAGTCTTAGAAGCAGGACCCAAAGTAGGAAAACAGGCTCTCCAGGCTGTCCTATGCGATTCGGTAGTGGAAGTCACCGTCAAAGCTGAGGACGGTGTTCCCCTCCGGTACGGGAGGAGCACACGGTCCATAGACCCGCAGCTACGAAGAGCCATCCTCCACCGCGACGGCAACACCTGTGCTGCCGACGGATGTCAGAGCCGATACCGGCTCCAAATCCACCACATACAGCATTGGGCAGAAGGCGGCCCGACCGATCCGGAAAACCTCATAGCTTTGTGTTGGTTCCACCATCAAATCGTCGTCCACCACAAAGGCTTCACCCCCTACCGGCATCCCGACCACGGACGGATCCGATTCAAACCCCCAGAACGAGGACCCCCCGACTAGACGCAGCCCGGCACTTCCCCCGAACCAGCCTCCCTGCGGTAACAAACCCCACAGCCTCGACACAACCTCCGGTACGGAGACGATCACACGCGTCTTCATGCGCTGCGCCCTCAAACCCTGCTTTCGAGAAACGTGTCACACCTACCCCGTACGTTGTGCGGCATGGAGTTCAATAGCGACCAGTGGTGTGAACACAAGCCCGCTTGGGTTGGCGACATCGCCGTGGCCGCCTGCGCCGACTGCGGCCGAGTCGACTGGTTTTCCAACGAGGGGCCAGTCGACTCCGCCGAGGCGATGGCTGCCCTCTTCGGAAGCTACGACCTCATGGGACCGCTGGACGCGGTGGGCTCCCCCGCTCCCTACGTCCTCGCCTACTCCCCGCCTTCGTCCCGGAAACGGAAGACCCTCGACGCTCTCCCCCGCCGGGCGTGGCTCAAGGCGGGACCTGAGCTGTGGGTGTGCCACGACGGGAACGTGCTGCTCCTCGCCACCAGCCACAGGCTCCTCTTCGAGAACCTCACCCGGGGCGCCTAAGGGACTGCCGTCTCGAACTGGGTCTCGTACAACTCGGCGTACAGACCGCCGGCACGCATCAGGCTGTCATGGTCCCCCTGCTCCACGACCTGTCCGCCGTCGACCACCAGGATCTGGTCCGCCTTGCGCACCGTGGAGAGGCGGTGGGCGATCACAATCGACGTCCTCCCCTCGAGAAGGGTCTCCAGGGCCTCCTGGATCAACGCCTCGGAGCGGGAGTCGAGGTGGGAGGTGGCTTCATCGAGGATGAGGACCCGGGGATCCTCCAGCAGAACCCGGGCGATGGCAATCCGCTGCTTCTCCCCGCCGGAGAGGCGGTAGCCCCTCTCCCCCACGATGGTGTCGTAGCCGGCCGGGAGCCGGTCGATCATCTCGTCGATGTTGGCCGCCCGGGCCGCCTCCTCCAGCTCCTCAAGGGTCGCCTCGGGTCGCCCGTAGCGAAGGTTGGCAGCGATGGTGTCGTGGAACAGGTAGGTCTCCTGGGTCACCACACCCACGGTCGCCGCCAGTTCCTCGGGGTCGATGTCACGGACGTCGATACCGTCGATGAGCACTTGGCCTTCGGTCACGTCGTAGAGCCTCGGTATCAGATAGGAGATCGTCGTCTTCCCCGCCCCCGAGGGTCCCACCAGCGCGGTGAGGGTGCCGGGTTCGGCGATGAAACTCACCTTGCGCAGCGCCCACTCCCGGGTCGCCGCAGCCTGGGGGGCAACGGTGAGGTCATCGGCGCTGGCCCGCCAACTGAACCGTTTGATCGCCTCCAGCCCTTCGGGCCCCTCTCCCTGGTAGCGGAAGGAGACGTCGACGAACTCCACCCTGCCCTCGGCGGGAAGCAGGGGTACCGGTGAGGCCGGGGCGGGTACATCGGTATCCAGATCGAGCACCTCGAACACCCTCTCGAAGGAGACCAGGGAGGTGGCTAGCTCTACCCGGGCGTTGGAGAGGGCTGACAGGGGCCCATAGAGCTGGGTGAGGAGGGTGGCGAACATGACGATGGTCCCCAGAGAGACCGACCCTTGGATCACCAACAGGCCTCCAACCCAGAAGACGGCCGCCGTCCCTACCGCCGACACCAGACCGAGGGCAGCGAAGAACCCCCGCCCCACCATGGCCCGTCGCACTCCGTAGTCGCGCACCTGGGCGGCCTGTTGGGAGAAGCGGTCCTTTTCCTGTTCCCACCGGCCGAAGAGCCGAACCAGGAGGGCGCCGCTGACGTTGAAGGACTCCTGGAGAGTGGCCGACATGGCCGCCTGGTGTTCCATCTGCTGCTGGGTCACCCGGCGTAGGATCCGGGCTACCCGCCGGGCGGGAAGTACGAAGAGAGGCAAGGCGGCGACGGCGAGGCTAAGACGGACGGGGACAAGGTGGTAAGATTAGTCACCGACATCCCCAAGGAAGAGGTGGTCCGCCTGATCGGAACGCTCGAGGAGGAGATGAGCCAAGCGGCCGAAGAGCTGAACTTTGAGGAGGCCGCCAGGCTGCGCGATCAGATTATCGAGCTCAGAAGCCAGTACTTGTCGGCCAGGAAATCCAAGCCGGGCCGTTAGGGCCTAACTGCGAGCCAAGCCAAGGAGAACTAGTGGCTGCGGATACTTTCGAGGACCGGTATCTGGCAAACGATACCCCTTGGGACATCGGGCGGGCCCAATCGGCCTTTGTGGCCCGGGCCGACGCCGGTGAAATCAAAGGGCGAGTACTAGATGTTGGGTGCGGCACCGGCGACAATGCCATCCTCATGGCGATTCGAGGACACGAAGCGGCTGGTGTTGACAGTTCCCCGACAGCTATTGAACGGGCCCGGCGCAAAGCGGAGGCGGCCGGCGCCGAAGTTCGTTTCTTGGTCGGGGACGTTCTTAA
>JBHHWH010000160.1:0-2838 GCA_046756405.1 Acidimicrobiia bacterium
CATAGGCCAATGTCCTCAGTAATACGGGATAGGGCTTCTATACGGTCTAGGGAGATACCGTCGGCGAGGGCTTCCCGGAGGTCGGGACGGTCACAGGTCCTACGCATGGTCCCCACCAGTCTCTTCGCCGTATCCGGACCCACATCCAACCTGGCGGCCACCCACTCCTGCATCGACCGAGAACCGTCAGCAGTAGCGATCTGACGCCGATCCAACTCCTCCAGGATCTCCAAATCGAGGGCGTCGAGGCGGGAACGCAGCTCCCGGTTCTTCAGAAGCTGTTGTTCCAGTTGGTCGGTGGTGACATGATCAAAGTCCATACCCGTAGAACATACGTTCCCCCTGTGACAAGAACGGTCAGAAACAGGCAGATCCCAAGAAGAATCTGAAAAAGAACCTCCGGCTCAGACCTCGATGACCGGCATCTCCTGGGTGTCCTCGATCTTGCTTCCCGGGACCAGGAGCAGGGGCAGCCGGGAGTTCACCATGACCCGGGCGGAGACGCTACGCCAGGCCTCCTCGGTGAACAGCCGTCGGGTGGCGCCCATCATCACCATTTCGGCGTTGATCTCCTCGGCGGTGTTGATGATCGCTTCGGCGGGATCGTCGCCCTCCACGAAACGGACATCGACATCGATGCTGGCGGCCGTCAGGGCGGCGCAGATGGGATCGACGGCTCGCTGTCCCCTTTCCTCGAGGTATCGGGCGGCTTTCTCCTCGGCGCTGGATTCGCCGGGAGTGTCGTCCAGGAAGGAGCGGCGGGTGTCGTCGTCCAGCGACTCCAGGAATGAGCGGGGAACACGCACCACGGTCATCACGGTGACCTGGCCTTCCTCCCCCATCAGTTGCTGACAGAACTGTGCCACGGGGGCCGCAGGAAGCACCCCGGTGGTGGCGACGAGAATTCGCACCCTGCAACATTAGGGTTGATAGCCCCCGCTTGCGACACCGACATGGTGGATCCTGAACTCATCAACAAAGTCACCTGGAAGATTCCCAACGCTCTGGCTCTGATCGGATCGGCCAACGGCGAAGAGTGGAATGGCATGACCGCAAGTTGGATCACCCAAGTGAGCATGGAGCCTGTGCTCATCGGCGTGGGAGTGGACAACAAGGCCCTCACCCATCGCCTGATCAGCGAGGGCGGCTCCTTCACCGTCAACCTGTGGTCTTCGGAGGACACCAGGGTTTTCGTCAAGTTCTCCAAACCGGCAGTCCGGCAGGGGAACTCCCTCAACGGGCGGCCGGTTCGAGTAGGCGTGACCGGCGCCCCCATCTTCGAAGAGGCCGTTGCCTGGATGGACTGCGAGGTTCGTCGAGCCATCGACTTTGGTACCCACACCTTCTTCGTTGGCGAGATCGTCGACTGCGGTCTCGCCGATGAGGACCAGCGAGCCGCGGCCCTGTCGGACACCCGGATGAAATACGGGGGCGTGAAGCGGGGAGGCCACTGAGCGATCCGGTTATCGTCCGGCGCTCGTCAGGAGGAAGTCATGGAGATCTCAGTGCAAGGGAAGGTCGCTCTCGTCACCGGGGCAAGTCGCGGCATCGGATATGCCACGGCCCTGGAGCTGGCTCGGAGCGGCGCCGAGGGTGTCACCATCACCTCGCGGAAGCCGGAGAACATCGAGGCCGCGGCTGTGCAACTGGCTGACGCCGGCATCGACTCCGATCGGGTGCTTGCCCTTCCAGCCCGGGCCGACTCCGAAGAAGACGCCGATCGGGCCGTGGCGGCCACGGTGGAGAGGTTCGGTGCCCTCGACATCCTGGTGAACAATGCTGGGACCAATCCGGCGGCAGGATCCTTGATGGAAGTGGACCTGGGTGCCCTAGACAAGACCTGGGCAGTCAACCTGCGGGCACCCCTGCTGTGGGTGCGGTCCGCCTATCACGCCTGGATGGAGAAGAACGGAGGATCGGTGGTGAACGTGGCCTCCGTGGCCGGTCTGCGTCCATCACCCTTCATGGGCGCCTACAACATCTCCAAGGCGGGAGTGATCCACATGACCCGCCAGCTCGCCCACGAGCTTGCCCCCAAGATCAGGGTCAACGCCGTGGCGCCAGGTGTGGTGCGAACCCGACTCGCCGGGGCCCTCCTCCAGGACGAGGCCATGACGGCCCGAATGCACCCGCTGGGCCGGGTGGGCGAGCCCGACGAGGTGGCCCGCGTGATCGTGTTCCTCGCCTCCGACGCTGCGGACTGGATGACGGGAGCCATCGTTCCGGTTGATGGAGGTGTGATCGGCGCTGCCTCCTCGGGGATCTCCTGACATGGGCCATCCCGGCCCTGATCCTGAACTGGCCCTTCGCTATCTGGAGGGCAAGGTCAACGACGGGCCCTTGTTCGCCCATGCGGCCTCCCTCCGTGACGAGGGCAAGGGCCGCGTCGTCACCTATAGCCGAAAGGTATTCATCCCCCTGACCACCCTGTGCGTCGACCGCTGCAGCTACTGCACCTTCGCCAAGCCTCCCGGTGCCGGGGGTGCCTACCTTGAACCCGACGAGGTGCTTGCCGTAGCCCAGGCCGGTGAGGCGGCCGGGTGCACTGAAGCCCTCTTCACCCTGGGAGATCGGCCCGAGGAGCGCTGGCCCCAGGCTCGGGAGTTCCTGGCGGCCCACGGCGCCGGATCCACCCTCGAATACGTGGCCGCCATGTCGGAGATGGTGCGAGTCCAGACGTCGGTTTTCCCCCACTCCAACCCGGGCCTCATGGACGACGCTGCCATGGCGAGGCTCAGGCCCTCCAACGTCTCGGTGGGGATGATGCTGGAGAACATCTCCCCACGACTCCTGGAACCGGGCATGCCCCACCACGGATCTACCACCAAAGACCCGACG
>JBHHWH010000161.1:0-2766 GCA_046756405.1 Acidimicrobiia bacterium
CGTTTTCCCCCATGGCTAAAAACGACGTATCCGGAACCTAATGCACCAGGGTCCGTATCTGGCCCTTTGCGCAAAAAGAACGGCGGATCAACGCTCCCCGAGCAGCCTCCAGGCCCCGGGAAGCACCAGGCCGGCGGCCGCTGCCTTGATCAGGTCACCGAGAAGGAAGGGCACCACACCCTTGGCCACGGCCTCCTCCGGCCCGAAGCCGGTGGCAGCCATCAGCCCCACAACACCCAGGGCGTAGATGACCGCCGAGCCTGCGACGAAGGCGGTGAACATGGTGGCGAAGCTTCGGTCCTGACGGTGCTCGGACATCCAGCCCACTAGACCCGCAGCGATGACGAAGCCGGCCAGGTAGCCTCCCGATGGACCCCAGATGACCTCTAGCCCTCCCCCAGCCCCGGCGAACACCGGAGCCCCTAAAGCACCTGCCACCACGTAGAGGCCCTGACCGTAGGCCCCCAGCCGCGCTCCGAGGGCGGCTCCGGTGAGCAGCACGGCGAAAGTCTGGCCGGTGATGGGTACTGGGGTGAAGGGCAGCTGGATCCGCCACTGAGCCGCCAGGGCGGTCAGGGCGGCGGCTCCTACTACCAACAGAGCCGACACCACTCGGGATCGGGGCAGCACTCTGTGGGCGATCACGGTCGAAGTCATTTGCTAAGCCTCCTTTTGACGCACTGAGCAGATGATACGACTCAGACCCCTACGCGCCGGGTCTCGTTACCCTGACTTGAGATGGAAGCGGTGCACGGTCGAAAGGCTTCCGGGCCCCTGTCACTGATGGGGGCCCTTGTGATGGTGCTCCTCCTCTCCATTGCCGCCTGGAACATCGAGCTTCCCTACCTGGCCTTTTCTCCCGGTCCGGTCTCCGACGCCGCCGACGCCATCGTCGTCGAAGAGGTCCCGGTATATCCCCCCGACGGGGAGCTGCTGATGCTCACAGTGGTCAGCCAGGACGTGAACCTCTTCGAGGCCGCGATCGCCGGGACGGACCCCACCATCGACCTCGTCCGCAAAGAGGCGGTGCGACGTCCAGGGGAGAGCGACGAGCAGTACCGGAGCAGGGTGCTTCAGCAGATGGAGGACTCCAACTTCCGGGCCATCGCCGTGGCCCTCAACTACCTCGGCATCGAAATGGTCCCCGTAGAGGTGGTGATCGACGACACGGTGGAGGGCACCCACGCCGCCAAACTTTTTCGCCAGGGCGACACCCTGACCGCGGTCAACGGTGTTCCCGTTTCAGGGGTGGCCGACATCGGCGCCGCCCTGGAGCCTCTGGCGCCGGGGGATGTGATCCCGGTCACCGTGCTGCGGGATGGGGAGACCGTGGACCTGAAAGTGGAGCTGGCAGAGCGAGAAGACCAGCCCGGAGTTCCGATGATCGGGATAGTCGTCGGTGAGTTGACCGAACCTCCCTTCCCGATCACGATCAAGTCGGGAGATGTGGGCGGACCTTCGGCAGGGATGATGCATGCCCTGGCCATCATCGACAGCCTCACCGAAGGGGAACTGACCCGGGGTCATGTGATCGCCGGGACCGGCACCATCAACTTCGACGGCACTGTGGGCCCGATCGGGGGCATCCGCCAGAAGGTCGTGGCCGCCGAAGCCGCCGGTGCTGAGTTCATCCTCGTCCCGGAGAAGAACTACCAGCCAGCCCTCACCGCGGAGCGTCAGGACATCGAAATTATCCCCATCAAGACCATCAACGACGCCGTCGAGTTCCTCGAAAGTCTGCCCGCCGCATGAACAAAGGCGTTTCTGCGCGTCCCGGGGCCGGTATCTTCTAGACCTGGATGGAATCTGAAGTTTCCCCCGAGTCGATCCGCCGCGCGCAGTTCCGTACCGTTCTGCGCGGAGTGGACCGTGTCGAGGTGGAGGCGCTGCTCGACCGTGTGGCCTCGGAGCTGGAACGACTCGAGGCGGAGCAGGAACGGCTCCTCGCCCAACTCGGCGACACCGGCAGCCGGGACCTGGAGGCCGAGTTCGAAGCCGTCGGCAGGGAGGTGTCGTCGATCCTCCAGTCGGCTCGGGAGGCGGCGGAGTCCCTACGGGAGCGGGCCAGCCTGGACGCCGCCCGGTGGCGGAGTGAGGCTCTGGCTGAAGCGGAACGGAATCGGAAGGAGGCTGCCGCTGACGCCGAAGCGATGCGTCGTGACGCGTGGGCGTTGGGCACTCAGATGCTGGAACAGGCGGCAGCCGAAGCTCAGAAGATGCGGGATCAGGCGGAGAGGGATGTGCTCACCACCATGGGGGAGGCGGAGCGGGAGGCTCACCGTCTCACCTCGGGTGCTCGGAGGGAGGCCGAAGATCTGCTGCGCAACGCCACCATGGAGGCGGAGAAGATGACCTCCGAGGCGATGAAGCGCCGTGACGAGATCATCGACCAGGCGAATCGCCAGGCAGCGGCCGCCCAGGAGCGCACCCGCGCCCTGGAGCAGCGGCGTGATGAGCTGCTGGAGGAACTGGAGAATGTGCGCAAGACCCTGGCCTCTTTGGAGAGCTCCCTCGAGGAGCGGAGGGAGGTGCTGGGGGCCAGCCCGGCCCCGTCGTCTTCGGTGCGAGTGATTCCGCCCCAGCCGGTTGACGACGAGAGCTGGGAGGTGGGGGAGACAGTGAGGATCGTCCCCCCGGAGAAGGCATCGCCGATGCCACGGGCAGATGAGCTGGAAGAGGCGGAACCGACGGCCGAACCAGAACCGGAGCCCGAACCAGAACCGGAGCCTGAACCAGAACCGGAGCCTGAACCAGAACCGGAGCCTG
>JBHHWH010000162.1:0-2666 GCA_046756405.1 Acidimicrobiia bacterium
TGGCCTTCGCCTCGTCCATCTCCGGTGGGGTGATGGGGAGCATCTCATGGTGGGTGGGTACCTGGGTGAGGGCCGACTGGTAGCGGGTGTAGAAGGTCTCTAGGGCATCAATACGACCCTGGGCATAGGACTCGATCACCGCGTTGGCTATGGCCCGTGCGTCGGCGTAGCCAGGCGTATCAGTGAGCCCCAGGTAGGCCTGTTCGATCCGGTAGCCGCGGTAGCGGAAGTAGCTGTGGGCTCTCTTCCCCACGGCGTAGATGAGGACGTCCTTGTCGTCCCTTTGGAGGGCCAGCATCCGGGTCTCGGCCATACGGATAATGTTGGAGGCGTAGGCCCCGCACAACCCCCGGTCGGAGGCGACGACCAGGACTCCGACAGTCTCCGGCTCCCTGCGCTCCAGAAGCATGTGGGAGCTCCCGCCTCCGGCGGCGCCCACGTTCTCGATCACCTCGATCAGCTTGTCGGTGTAGGGCTTGGAGGCTTCCACCCGCGCCTGGGCCTTAGGAATCCGGGCTGCTGCGATCAGCTCCATGGCGCGGGTGATCTTCTGGGTCGCCTTGACGCTGTTGATACGGCGTCGGGTGTCACGGAGCTGTGCGCTTGCCATCGGCTCTTCCTACTCGCCGGTCTCCGACCCCTGGAAGGTCTCCTTGAAAGCGGCGATGGCGGCATCCAGCTCCTTCCCATCCGGGAGTTTGCCGGTCTCTGCGATGGTGGCCAGAAGATCAGGGTGGCGGGCTTTGAAGTACTCCCGCATCTCCAGCTCAAAGCGGCGAATATCCAACGTGGCCACATCGTCCATGTGTCCCTCGGTCACCGCGTACAAAGCCAGGACCTGCTCTTCGACGGGCACCGGGTCGAACTGGGGCTGCTTGAGCACCTCGACCACCCGGCGACCCCGCTCCAACTGGGCCAAGGAGGCGGCGTCGAGTTCGGAGCCGAACTCGGCGAAAGCGGCCAGCTCCCGGAACTGGGCCAGGTTCAGGCGCAGCGGACCGGCAATCTTCTTCATCGCCGAGATCTGGGCGTTCCCGCCCACCCGTGACACGGACACACCAGCGTTCATGGCCGGACGCACTCCCTGGAAAAACAGGTCGGTCTCCAGGAAGCACTGACCATCGGTGATGGAGATGACGTTGGTGGGGATGTAGGCCGAGATGTCATTGGCCTTGGTCTCGATCACCGGCAGACCGGTTAGGCTCCCGCCTCCCATGTCGTCGGAGAGCTTGGCACAGCGCTCCAGGAGCCGGCTGTGCAGGTAGAAGACATCACCGGGGTAGGCCTCACGCCCCGGGGGACGACGCAGCAGCAGCGAGATCTCCCGGTAGGCGACCGCCTGCTTGGAGAGGTCGTCGAACATGACCAGGGCATGCTCACCGTTGTACATCCAGTGCTGGCCGATGGCAGACCCGGCGTAGGGGGCATACATCTGGAGGGCAGGCGCCGACGAAGCTGGAGCGTTGACCACCACGGTGTACTCCATCGCCCCATGGGCCTCCAGGGTCTCCACCACCTCGGCCACCGTCGAGGCCTTCTGACCGATGGCCACGTAGATGCATTTCACCGCCTGGTCGGTACCCCAATACTGACGCTGGTTGATGATCGTGTCCACCAGGAGGGCGGTCTTGCCGGTCTGGCGGTCACCGATGATGAGCTGACGCTGGCCGCGACCGATGGGGGTCAGCGAGTCGATGGTCTTGATCCCGGTCTGAAGGGGCTCCTTCACTGGCTGACGCTGTACCACCGACGGGGCCTGGACCTCGAGGAGGCGGCGCTCGGAGTAGGAGATGGGGCCTTTTCCGTCGATGGGGTTGCCTAGGGGATCTACGACCCGACCCAGGAGCCCGTCACCCACAGGGACCGAGAGCACGGTGCCGGTCTGCTTGACCGGGTCCCCCTCCTCGATATGGCTGTACTCACCGAGCAGCACCACACCCAGGTCGGTCTCGTCGATGTTGAGGGCCACACCGATCAGCCCCTCGGGGAACTCCAGGAGCTCTGACGCCATGACGCTAGGAAGACCTTCGACCCGGGCAACACCGTCAGCCACCGCGGTGACATAGCCGACGGTCTCCTTGGCCACCTCTGGCTCCCAGCCCTCGAGCTGGTGGCGCAGGGCCTGGGTGATCTGGTCTGGGGTAATGGTCAAATCTGTCATGACTCTCCTAGCGACTCTTTACGGCCTGACGCAGCGTCTCCACCCGCCGGGCAATGGACCCGTCGATCACGGTGTCGCCGACCCTGGCGACGACCCCCCCGATCACCGACGGATCGACGATCACCTTGACCTCCACGTCGCGGCCGGTGGCCCGAGAGAGGGCAGCAGCGAGACGGGACACAGTCTGATCGTCGAGGGGAACGGCGGACCGGACCTCGGCGAGGGCTTTCTGGCGGGAGGCGGCGGCGGTCTCAGATAGGGCTTTGGCGATCGTGGGAAGCTCCCTGGCAAGACCCTGGGCGACTATCAGGTCGACCAGGCTCACCGTCAGCGAAGAGGCGCGCCCACCGATGATCTCGTCGATGATGGCCTGCTTGCGGTCCACCGGGAGCAGCGGATCGGTGAGGGCGGAACGGAGTTCGGCCGACTCTTCGAAGGCCTGAGCCACGGTTCGCAGCTCGTATTCGGCCCGCTCCAGCTCACCCTCCGCCCTGGCGAGGGTGAA
>JBHHWH010000163.1:0-2443 GCA_046756405.1 Acidimicrobiia bacterium
CGTGTCTCCGACGAACGATCGCACTCGCATGGCTGCTGCGCCGTCGGGGCATCGCAACTACCCTAAGGATCGGTGTCACGCGTGAGGGGGGGGACCTCGTCGCCCACAGCTGGCTTCAATCGGAGGAAGGGGAACTGTTTGGCCTGTCAGAGACAGAGACGTATGCACTGCTTTCTCCTCCGACACACCCAGAACCAGTTCGGGCAGGATCCGAGCGGTGAGCGGAATTGTCGGAATGTACAACGTGGATGGCAGACCGGCGCAACCAGAAGTCCTGGCCCGCATGAGCGCGACGCTGGCTCACCGAGGGCCAGATGACACGGGGGCGTGGGTCGAGGGTCCAGTCGGCCTGGCATGCCAATTGTTGCGGGCCACTCCCGAGTCGGCGCAGGAAAGGCAGCCACTCGTCGGGTCATCCAGAGCTGTCGTGGTCTTCGATGGCAGACTCGACAACCGTGAGGAGCTGATCCGAACCCTCACCGCCGCTCGTGTGCCTCTCGGCTCGTACACGGACCCCGAACTCGTCCTCGAGGCCTACCAGAAATGGGGGGAGGCGGCCTTCACACGATTGCTAGGAGATTTCGCCGTCGTGGTTTGGGACTTGCAGTCCCGCCGACTGTTCTGTGCGCGCGATCCCCTAGGGGTGAAGCCGCTCTACTACCACTGGAACAGGAACCGCTTCGCTTTCGCCTCGGAACCGATCGCGCTCTTGGCCCCCCCCGGTCCGCCGCCAGAGCCCGACGAGGCGATGATCGCGGATCTCCTCGTGCGACGATTTCGCGATCCCGAGGCCACCTTCTTCAAGGGTGTGCGGCAACTTCCGGCTGCCCACTTCCTCTCCCTCGACGCAGACGGTCTCCGGGTCTCGCGCTACTGGGATCTGGATCCTGCACGCGAGACACGGTACTCACGTACCGAGGACTACCTCGAGCACTGTCGCGACCTCTTCAAGGAGGCGGTGCGCTGCCGCTTGCGGAGCGGCACGCCGGTTGCGGTCCTGCTCAGCGGCGGGATTGACTCGACGTCGGTCACTGCCATGGCAGAGACGCTCCGCCGCACCGAGCACGCCACCCCACCAATCGTCGCCTTCACGCTTCTCGCCGGCATCGAGAGTGACGAGTGGGAGGCGGTTCAGGCGCTGGAGGAGGCTTACGGAACGGAGGTGAACCGCATACGGCCCGAGGATAAGGACGGTCGACCGCTCACGTTATTTGAGATTCTCCTCAACAACGGCGCCCAACCTCACTACGACGGTTTCCTCACGCTGCCGCTCACGCTCAAGCCAGCCTCATCGCGTGGGTGCCGTACGCTGCTCACCGGAATCGGCGCCGACGAGCAGATGGAGGTTGCCGAGGACGTCTACATCGAGGACCTGCTCTACACGGGGCGGCTCAATGAGTTCCTGAAGCAGTTCAGGCTGCTTGCAGCCACTTACCGGGCCGATCTCTGGGGTGCCTTTCTTAAATTTCTCCTGGCGCAGGTCCGCGTTGGCCGGGGCCGACGCGTTCCCCGTTGGGTGGCTTCCTCCTTCGCCGGGCACGTCCGGGACGCACGGCGGAGGGGCCGCGAGCAGCCCCGAGGGTTCGCCACGCGGTACCAGGAACAAACCTACCGGAACCTGACCTCGCCCGCATTTCCCCTCGGGCTCACCTGTATGGACACTACCGCCGCGGCCTATTCCCTCGATGTCCGCCACCCCTTCCTCGACAGCCGGCTGGTGGAGTTCCTCCTGTCCATTCCACCCGCAGTCAAGTTCCAGTGGGGGTTTCGAAAGATGTTCTTCCAGCGGGCGATGGCCGGGATCGTTCCGAGCCCGCTGAGGCCGGCGGAGACCGGCGTCGTTGTCTCCCCACAGAGCGAGGAATGGATGCGACGCGACGCCGAGCGCCTCGAGGCGGGGCTGTTTCACCCGAATGCGCGCGTCTTCCGGTACGTGGACCGGTGTGAGGCCGAGCGGCTCCGTGACCGCTACCTCGCGGGGGCCGAGCGGTACCGGAACCGCCTCTGGGAATTCGCCAGGCTCGAGAGCTGGCTGCAGCGGCACGGGGGTGGAGGATGAGCGGTTTCGTTGGTCTGCTCCGGACCGACGGGGGTCACGTTGAGTCTGCTCTCCTTGACCGAATGTCCCGTGCGATCGCCCACCGGGGGGGTGACCGAAGCGGAGCTTGGGTCAGCGGCTCGGTCGGCCTGGCCCATCGGCTGCTCTTCACGACCCCGGAGTCGCTCGACGAGCATCAACCGGTCTCGGATGAGGCGAGCGGTTGTCGCCTCGTCTGGGATGGCCGGCTCGACAATCGGGCCGACCTCTGCAGAGATCTCGAGGCGGAGGGCGCACGCCTGGGGAAGAGAACTGACCCCGAGCTTGTCCTCGCGGCCTATCTTTGCTGGGGGCGCCAGGCAGTGTCCAAGCTTGTCGGTGATTTTGCCTTCGCCCTCTGGGATG
>JBHHWH010000164.1:0-2434 GCA_046756405.1 Acidimicrobiia bacterium
CGTGGCGGTCAACGGCCACGGAGGCGAGGTCATGGGCGAGACCGCCTACCCGTCTGTGGGTGAGGTACCGGTCCCTGTGGATGTGGTCGACGTGTCTCGCCCGGCCGAAGAAGCTCCTGGTATCCCCGAGGAGACCGCGGCCATAGGTGCCAAGGTGCTGGGGCTCCAGCGCGGCATCGTCTCCGAAGAGGCCTGGCGGATTGCGGCAGAACACGGGATGGTTTTTGTGGAGAACATGTGCATGGGCGCCACCCACGCCATCTTCGGGATCCCTCCGAAGACTTAGTTCAAGCCCGACGGGGTTCGAGGATCGCCCGGACCGCCGATTAGGTATCGGCCGTCTTCCCTGGCTAGGGAGGGCGCTTCTAACTAGATCGGATCGGCTTGTCTGGTTCTTGGGACTCGACGATGGTCCAAGCCAGTTGGACTTCGGTTGCCGGAGGGGATCCAGTGACGGTCAGGGCGTCGAAAAGAAGCGTCGGATCCCCTCGGCCTTGACTCTGGTATCATGGCTTGTGTCGCACCGGGTGGAGGCCAGCGCAACGTCGCTTCCCCGGTGATCTCACGGCAAGCTCTCTCACCCGGTTGGATCGCCTCTTCGGCCGACTCTCGAACTCCGATCGACTTCGCACGGGCCGAGCGAGGGAACCGAAACTGACGCCGACTATCTCCCTGTCCGGGGAAGAGGAGCTACCCCATGTCAACCACCTTCGCCCAACTCGGGCTGTCCGACCCTCTGGTCCAGACCCTGTCTGCCAAGGGCATCATCGCGCCCTTCCCAGTCCAGGCGGCCACAATCCCCGACGCCCTGGAGGGCCGGGATGTCTCCGGCAAGGCCCCCACCGGTTCCGGCAAGACCCTTGCCTTCGGGCTTCCCCTACTCACTCGGGTAGGCAAGGCCTCCCGTCATCGACCCCGGGCCTTGATCCTCGCTCCCACCAGGGAACTGGCCGAGCAGATCAAGGTGGAGCTATCCCCTCTGGCTCGCGCAGTGAGTCGCAAGGTAACCGCCGTTTACGGGGGCGTCGGTTACGGCCCCCAGAAGGGAGCGCTCCGTAAAGGGGTCGACGTTCTTGTGGCGACTCCAGGCCGCCTCGAGGACCTCGTCGCCCAGAAGGCGGCGGATCTTGAAAGTGTGGAGATCGTCGTCGTCGATGAAGCAGACCGGATGGCCGATATGGGGTTCCTCCCCGCGGTGCGTCGCATTCTCAACCTCACCGGGAAGCCGCGTCAGACCCTGCTCTTCTCCGCCACCCTCGATGGCGACATTGCGGTGCTGAGCCGCGATTACCAGCGCAACCCGGTCCGTCATGAGGCGGGCTCGGTAGTGACCCAGGCGGCCGATGCCCGCCACCACTTCTGGCTGGTAGACCACCATGACCGCGTCGAGCACACCGCGGCTCTGGTGGAAGAGGCCGGTAAATCCATCGTGTTCACCCGTACTCGTCATGGTGCCGACCGTCTCGCCCGTCAACTGTCCAAGTTGGGTATCGGGGCGGTCGCCATGCACGGCGGCCGCTCCCAGAACCAGCGCAACCGTGCCCTGGCCGCTTTCTCGTCGGGGAGGGCTCAGGCCCTGGTCGCCACCGACGTGGCGGCCCGGGGCATCCACGTCGACGATGTAGCTTCGGTAGTCCACTTCGACCCGCCGGCCGACTCCAAGGACTACCTGCACCGTTCCGGACGTACCGCCCGAGCCGGAGCTACCGGGATCATTGTCAGCCTGGTCACCGGAGCTCAGCTGCAGTCGGTTCGTCGGATGCAGCGCGAGTTAGGGCTCGGAACCTCCATGGAAACCCCCTCCCTAGAAGGGTTGTCCTCAGGAGGAGACACGGTCGTCGCCGACCGGGCCCGTCCCAGACAAGATTCCAACCGGGGACCCGGCGGACGACGCCCCGCCGGGCGTATCAGCCTCTACGTGGGCAACCTCCCCTGGAGCACCACCGACGACGAGCTTCGTGATCTCTTCGCCCACCATGGCGAGGTGAAGCAGGCAACGGTGATCACCGACCGCCGGACGGGTCGTTCCAAAGGCTTCGGTTTCGTGGAAATGCCCTCCTCGGCGGCGCGCAGTGCCCTCGCTGATCTCAACGAACGCTCCCACGGTGGCAGACGTCTCACCGTCCGGGAAGCCCGTCCCAGAGCTAAGCCTCGCTAGTCCGGACGCGACAGAGCCGGAGAAGCGGTCGGGACTTCTCCGGCTCTGAGTAGTAGATGTATTCGGTTCAGCCGGTGACGGTGACGGTGCCCTTCATGCCGGCGTCGTAGTGCCCGGGCAGGAAGCAGCCCATCTCATAGGTGCCGGTGGCGTCGGCGGGGATGGTGAACCTCAGGGTTATCTCTCCTCCCGGCTCGACCTCGATCATTGCACCGTGGTCATCGGCGTGGTCAGCGCCTTCGGACTCGGCGTGGTCAGCGCCTTCGGACTCGGCGT
>JBHHWH010000165.1:0-2402 GCA_046756405.1 Acidimicrobiia bacterium
GCAGCCAGGCCGACATGTAGACGATGTAGGCGAAGCTCACCGAGTGGCTCTCCGGGAAACCGAAGCTGGAGAAGCCCTGAAGCTTCTCCCAGATCTCGTCGGCGGCGGCGCCGGTGATCCCGTTGGCCTCCATCCCGGCGTAGACCTCGTCGCGAAGCCGGCCCATAGCCTGCTCCGAACGCTTATGCGTCATCGCCTGGCGTAGCCGGTCGGCCTGGCCTCCGTCGAAGCCGGCGCAGACCCGAGCCAGCTCCATGAGCTGCTCCTGGAAGATGGGCACCCCCAGGGTCTTTCTCAGGATCGGCTCCGCCGAAGAATGGGGGTAACGCACCGGCTCCTCGCCGTTGCGCCGCCGCAGGTAGGGGTGGACCGACTGGCCCTGGATGGGACCGGGACGGATCAGTGCCACCTCCACCGCCAGGTCGTAGAAGGTTTTCGGCTTCATCTTGGGCAGGGTGGCCATCTGGGCCCGGGACTCGATCTGGAACACCCCCACCGTGTCGGACCTGGTCATCGACTCGTAGAGAGCCGGCTCTTGGGGAAGTCGGGCCAGGTCGATCTCCACCCCGTGAGTCTCCACGATGTAGTCGCAGGTGAGGTGGAGGGCGTTGAGCATCCCCAGACCCAGCAGGTCGAACTTGACGATCCCCACCGCCGCCGAGTCGTCCTTGTCCCACTGGATCACCGTCCTCCCCTCCAGCCTCCCCCACTCCACCGGAACCACCTGCCACAGGGGACGGTCGGCGATCACCATCCCACCGGAGTGGATGCCCAGGTGACGGGGGAAGCCGTCGAGGCGCTGGCAGATGTTGTAGATCATCTCGGCGGTCATCCCCTCAGGGAGAGGGGTGTCCATCTCCCGAAGCTGGGCCGGGTCGCGGGTGTCTACGTACTTGGAGAGCCCGTCAACCTGGGCCTGGGTGAAGCCGAAGGTCTTGGCCACGTCCCGCAGCACCGACCGGGCTCGGTAGGTGATGACGTTGGCCACCATCGCCGCCCGCTCTCGCCCGTAGCGGCGGTAGCAGTACTGGATTACCTCTTCGCGCCGGTCGGCTTCGAAGTCGACGTCGATATCGGGGGGTTTGCCCCGCTCTTCGGAGAGGAACCGTTCGAAGGGAAGCCCCAGCCGGATCGGGTCCACCCGGGTGAGCCCGATACAGCGGCACACCGCCGAGTCGGCTCCCGAGCCCCGGATCTGACAGAAGATGTCCTGGGAACGGGCGAAGTCCACCAGGTCCTTTACCACCAGGAAGTAGCCGGGGAAGCCGAGACGCTCAATCACGTCCAACTCATGCTCCAGCCTCCGCCGGGCTAGAGGGTCTACCCCGTCGTCGGAGCCGGGGTAGATCTCCCGGGCCCCCTCCCAGGTGAGATGGCGCAGATAGTCCATCTCGTCGCGGAAGTGGCCCGGCATAGGGAAGTCGGGCAGCTTCGGTGCCACCAGTCCCAGGTCGAAGGCGAGGCGCCGTCCCAGCTCCCCCGTCCGGGCCACCGCCCCCGGGTAGCGGGCGAAACGCCGCTCCATCTCCTCTGGATGTTTCAGGTAGCGCTGGTCGGTGGCGGGACGAAACCCGTCGGCTTCGGCCAGGGTCCGCCTCCCCCCGATGGCCGCCAGCACCTCGGAGAGGTAGGCATCCTCGCGGTCGCAGTAGTGGACCTGGTTGGTGACCACCACCGACAAACCCAACCTCCGGGCCACCTCCCAGGCGAGATCGTTGCGGGAGTCGTCCTCGGGCATGCCGTGGTGCCACAACTCCATGTGGAGCCGGGGTCCGAACAGCTCCCGCAGCCGGGAGGCCTCGACCAGAGCCCCGTCCAGGTCTCCCCGCTGGGCCGCCTTAGGCACCGCTCCGGCCCAGCACCCGGTGAGGGCATGGACGTCGGAATGGTCGGCCGCCGCGGCCAGATCATCCCAGAGGTAGAGGGGGTGATCCTTCTCCCCTCGAAGCTGGGCCCTGGTGATCAGATAAGAGAGGGCCCGGTATCCCTCGGGGGAACCCGCCAGCAGCACCAGATGGTCGGTCTGGGGAAGGTTGGTGGGTTTTGTTCCATGGGCCCGGACGCTGCGACCCCGACGCAGCCGCCCCTGGGCGCCCTTGGTACGGGCGTGACGCCGGCGATCCCATTCTTCGGCGGTAGCCACCGGATCGGCAGGCCCCTCTGGGTGGGGTTCCAGACCGATCTCCACCCCATAGATGGCAGGAAGTCCCACAGACCTGGCAGCCTGCCAGAACCGGGAGACCCCGTAGAAGCCGTCATGGTCGGTGACCGCCAGAGCGGTATAGCCCAGCTCGGCGGCTCGGGCCACCAGATCCTCGGGATGGGAGGCCCCGTCGAGGAAGGAGAAGTTGGTGTGACAGTGCAGCTCTGCGTAGTCGGACACCTACACCACTATATCGAAC
>JBHHWH010000166.1:0-2401 GCA_046756405.1 Acidimicrobiia bacterium
TGCTCGTCCCCTTCCGCGTGGAGGAGGGCCTCGCCGAGCCGGTCGGCCCCGGCGGCGGCACGGTCACCCTCGCGGGCGGCGACCTCGTCATCGACATCCCGGCCGGAGCCGTCGCCGACGACCTCGTGATCACGGCGGTCCCGACCACCGAGCTGCCGCCCGACGGCCCGCCGGTGGTGCCCGGCACGGCGTGGGACTTCGGGCCCGACGGGCTGGTCTTCGACGAGCCGGTGACGCTGACACTGTCGTACGACCCGGCCGACCTGCCGCCCGACACGGACGAGAGCGAGCTGCGCATCCACAAGCTCGTGGACGGCGAGTTCATCCGGCTCTTCACCAGAATCTGTGGGTAGGTGTGGGTTCGGGGAGATGGCCAAGTGTATGGTAGAGGGCGACTTCGAGGGCTCGGAAGGTGCGAAAGCCGTACGCTTTTTTGGTGGTGAGTTTCAGTTTGTTGTTCAGGCCCTCGACAACGCCGGCTGACACGGTGCCACGAGCGCGGAACCAGTTGAGGAGGAGCTCTCGGTGACTGCGTAGCATCCGAGCGACGCGTTTCATGGGTTCGATCTTCGATCGCAGGGTACGTGAGCACCAACGGTCGAGGAACTTGCCGGCCCAGGCCGGGGACACGTAGTCCCAGAAGCCCTGGAAGTCTTCCTTCAGGAGGTACGCCCGGACCGTCTTCAGGTTGTACCGCAGCAACTCGGCGAGCTTGACCTCTTGGCTCTCGGTGAGGTTCTCCGGCCGCTTGAGCAAGCAGTAGCGCATGCCTTTGAGGTGCGGCACATGGCCGTCGTCCTTGAGACGCTTCGCCTCCTGGGCGCGGACCTGATTGATGGCCTTGTTCATGTGGGCCATGATGTGGAAGCGGTCGAGCACATGGATGGCCTCAGACGCCTTTTCGGCAATCACGTTGAGGTACGGTTTCCACATGTCCGTGCAGATGAACCGAAGACGGGCGCTACGCTCCGGGCCAAAGGATCGGAAGAACTGGAGCAGCGTCTTCATCGTACGATCCTCGCCCACCCAGAGTAGCCGTCGCATGCCCTGGTCGATCTGGTAGACGAGCGTGAGGAACCCGTAGCCCTTCTGCCACAACACTTCATCGACCCCGATGGCTTCCACACCCTCGAGGTCGCGATGCTCCAAACCCCACGTCACCGCCATCTCGACCGAACGAAACACTCGGCCCCAGGACGTGTGGAACGCCGCGGCCACTTCCGACCAACTCAACCGCTTCGCCCAGTTCGCGAGGAACCACGCGTATGTCGTCGTTGCCTGTCGCTTGCCGCTGCCCCACGGCACCGACTCGACGACGATGCCACAGTCAGTGCAGTCGACCCGACGCATCGCGTACACGAAGTACACCGCCATGCCCCAGATCGGAATGAACTCGAATCGACGTGGCTTCAGCGTGTCGTACCCGGGTCGCGGTGCGCAGCACCTGGAGCACTTCGGTCGCCCGTTGGCCCGGGGGCGAATCTCAGCCTCGAGCGCGAGCTCTCCGCCTTCCTCCAGGAACCGAACCTTCTCGTATACGAACGATCCGTGCCTGTGGATCCGGTTGAGGATAGTTTTCAGTCGCATTCTGGCGCGGCGTGTTGGTGGTGATGCGTTCTCGCAAACACATCGTCGCCACTCGCCGCCCAGGATGCACCTCTTTCCCCTCCCACCGATCCCCGTCCTCCCCTCTCCCACCCATCCCCCTCACTTCCAGATCACCACCTCCTCACCCACAGATTCTGTCGGGGAACCGTTCATCCAGATGGACGCGGGCGTCGTGGACCTCGACGCCAAGACGGTGTCGGCGACGGTGGAGGGCTTCAGCGTCTTCGTCCTCCTCCAGCGGCTCTTTCCCGGGAGCACGGAGGACGTGACCGCGCCCAGGGCCACGTCGCTCCTCGTTCAGGACGAGGCGACGGGGACGTTCGGGATGACGACGAGCATCGACGTCAGCGACACCTGGAAACGGGTCACGTTCCGCTTCGCCGGCACCGACGACATCAGCGGGATCGGGACGTGGCCACCGGCTCGGACCTACTTCTGGTACCAAGGGCCGACGAACGCGCAACTCCAGGTCTTCTGCGGCCCCCGGACCCCGGTCTCGGGGAGCGACACCAACGGTGAGTGGGACTGCACGGGCTTCTGGCAGCGGTACGCCGAAGACGGTACGTGGACGGCCTCGGTCCTCTGGGTCGAGGACAACGTCGGCAACTGGCGGCGCTACTCAGCCGACGGGAGCGGGAACCTGTGCGACCCGGACGGCGCCTGCATCGCCGCGCCGACCGTGGAAGTGACCAGCGTCCCGGACGACATCGAGCCCCCGCAGGTCACCGAAGTGCTCGTGAGTCTCGACGAGATGCCGCGGGTGCCGTCCACCGAGGTCACGGTCAACGTCGCG
>JBHHWH010000167.1:0-2386 GCA_046756405.1 Acidimicrobiia bacterium
CCATCGAGATACCAGTCGGCCTCGTCACCGCCGCAATCGGTGGTCCTCTCTTCTTGTGGTTGCTCTCGAGGAGGCGGGATGCCTGAACCAATCGTGGAAGCAAACCGGGTCACCTATCTCACCAATGGAGCCACCCTGGTAGCTGATATTGACTTCACCGCAGTCCCCGGTGAGATGGTTGCCGTGTTGGGACCAAACGGCGCGGGCAAAACCACCCTCCTCAGACTTCTCGCCGGAGACTTGCTCCCCACCGATGGGACCGTGACCCTCGCCGACGCCGCAACAACCGATCGCTCACCTGGTGAACTCTCTTTGGTGAGGTCGATGCTCTCAGATCACATACCCGTCGACATCCCCTTCACTGTGCTGTCCGTGGTTGAGATGGGCCGATTCCCCTACCGCCGAGACCTCACCAATTCACCAGACCAGGACCACGCCGCGGTCGCCCAAGCCATGCAACAAACCGACACTGCGCTGCTCGCGGGGCGCATCTTCTCCACACTCTCCAGCGGTGAACGAACTCGGGTAGCGCTCGCACGGGTCCTGGCACAGGAAACCCCCGTCGTGCTGTTGGATGAGCCCACCACCGCTCTCGACGTGGCCAACCGGGAGCGCATCCTCCGCGAAGCGGCCCGGTTGGCTAGTCAGGGCAAAGCAGTGGTAGCCGTGCTGCACGACCTCAACGCAGCCGCCTATTACGCCGATCGACTCATACTCATGGCAGACAGCTCCGTTCTGGCATCGGGTACTCCCCGACAAGTACTAGAAGCAGAACTACTCAGCCACGTCTTCCACCAACGCATGGAAGTCATCGACCATCCCTTCCGAGACTGCCCCCTGGTACTCGTCAGCGAAACATAGGCACGGAACCACGGAATCGCGGATCTCAAAGCCCGAACCGGGGTGAGGTGACGCTGACCGGGGTCGCAACGAAGCGCTCCTATAGAAAGGCACCCGCCCATAACTGGCGCTAGGTGTAAGCGCCCGGCCGAAAGGGAACCAGCGCATAACCGGGGTGGTCTCAGGGCGTCACTGCAACGCTTCGGCGAGTTTCTCTGAGGGTGACAGCCAGTTGAGGGTTTGTCGAGGCCTCCCGTTGAGTTGGTGTGCGGCGAAGTCGAGGTCGGCTTGGGTGAGCTGGGACATGTCGGTGGTTTTGGGGAAGTATTGACGTAAGAGTCCGTTGGTGTTCTCGTTCGACCCACGCTGCCACGGACTGCGGGGGTCACAGAAGTAGATCTGGACGCCGGTGTCGATGGTGAATTGGGCGTGTTGGGCCATTTCTTTGCCCTGGTCCCAGGTGAGGGAGTGCCACAGATGCACCGGCAGTTTCTGCACGGTTTCGGCCAAGGCGTTGCGGACGGCTTCGGCGGAGTGGCCATTGGGTAGTGGGAACAGCATCACATACCTTGACCAGCGTTCCACCAAGGTCCCGATGGCGGTCTGGCGTTTGCCCATCAACAGGTCGCCTTCCCAATGGCCGGGCACCGCCCGGTCCTCTGCCTCCGCAGGGCGTTGGCTGATCATGACCGGATCAACGATCTGACCCTTCCCCGACGGCGGTTTCTTGCCCTTGGGTCTCCGGTTAGCCCTCCGAGTGCGGAGATGCTGCGTCAGTTCCCGTTTCAGGCCGCCCCGGGCCTGGATGAACAACGTCAGATAGATCGTCTCGTGGGACACGTGCATCGCCTCATCGTCAGGGTACGTGCGGCGCAGCCACCTCGAGATCTGCTGCGGCGACCAGCGCAGCTCCAGCTTGTCCTCGACGACATTCCGCAGCGTCTGGTTGCTGCCCAGTTTGCACCGCTGGGGGCGGCGAGCCCGTCGCCACGCTTCCCCATCGGCCCGATGCGCCCGATAGGCGAAACGACCACCGTTACGGGCCAGCTCCCGACTGACCGTCGACGCAGCTCTTCCCAGCCGCCCAGCGATCACACGAACCGAATCACCCGCCGCGACGCCTCGAGAGATCTCCTCACGCTCCGTCAACGACAAGTGGCGCACAGACCGGTGACGCCGCAGCGGTCGCACCCCACCAGACGATTCCACCAACGCCCGGATCGATGCTCCCGACCTACCCAACCGACGCCCAATCGACCGATTCGACTCACCCCCCTGACGTCGCTCCCACACCTCCAAAATCTCCGCCTCAGTGAACCTCCCCGACACAACACACCTCCTGACGAGACGACCAACTCTCGCCAAGGTGTTGCGTTCACGCCTTGAGCCGACAGCCGATATGCGCTGTCGATGGTCGGCTCTCACATCGATCTCGATGCCTTTGCCGTTATCGGCGGGCGCCCAGTGTGACGTCACCCAGTTGAACGTTTGTTCCTTGCTGGATGCTGCGTGGAATGGCAGCGTCGTCAATAACGTCTGCGATCAA
>JBHHWH010000168.1:0-2345 GCA_046756405.1 Acidimicrobiia bacterium
TCTTTGTCGAACATGGGGTAGAAGTTCAGCGTCCCGAAGAAGGTGTGGTAGCCCACGTTGAAGCCGATGAAGGTGCCCAGCTCGACGATCTCCTCATCAGAGTAGTGGCTTCTCAACTCCTCGTAGAACGCGGCGTCGATCTCTTCGGGCGCACTGGCCATCAGCTCGCTGTAGCGCAGTGCGACCTTCTCGGCCTCGGCGAACTTCTCGCTCACCCGGTAGTTCTCGACGCCCTCGTCGATGTCCTCTTCCGTCAGGCCCTCCCGCTTCGCCGAAGCGGACCGGACGTTGCCTCAGTAGTTGCAGTGGGCCATCCGAGAGAGCTGGACGCGGATGATCTCCTTGAGTTTGTGGTCGATCACCCCCGTGTTGAAGATGGTATCCCAGGCGAGGTATATCGCCTCGGCGAGGTCGGGGTTGTGCCCCATCAGGGCGTGGAAGGCCGGGTCAGGCGCACGCTGCTCGAGGCACTTCTCTATGTAAGGCCGGAGCTTGGTCTTCTTGAGCTCCTCCAGATCCAGCATAGTGATGCTGGGCACTCCCTCTCTCCCTTTGCGGCTGCCAGCCCCCACTCGCTAAAGCTTGCCCAACGCTTTAAGTACCACTTCCGGCGTGATCGGTTGCGTGGTGACCCGCGCTTTGAACGGGGCGAGCGCGTCGTTCACTGCGTTCAGCACCGCCCCCGGGGCCCCGGCCACGCCGGCCTCACCCGCGCCCTTGAACCCGCCTTCGGTGAAGGCGGTGGGAGTCTCGACGTGGCCCACGAGAATCTCCGGCATCTCAGCCGCCATCGGAACGAGATAGTCGACCATGGTGCCCGTGAGAAGCTGGCCTTGTTCGTCGTAGATCAGATGCTCAAAGAGAGCTCCGCCGATCCCCTGCACGATTGCACCGCGGAGCTGCTCGTCCACCAACCGCGGGTTGATGATCCGCCCGCAGTCCTCCACCGCCCAGTGCTTCAGGAGCCGAACGAACCCAGTGTCCACGTCGACCTCTACGTGAGAGAGCTGGATTCCATTGGTGAAGGCGAAGCCCTGGTGGCGGGGCACGTAGTGGCGCGTGACCGTCAGCTCCGATTGGAACTCCTTGGGCAGTGTGTCGGGACGGAAGTAGGCGACCCGACCCAACTCCGCGAGGTCCAGCCGCACCTCGCCGGTGGCCGCGTCTACGACCTTGCCCATGCGGAGATCCAGATCCATGGGCTCGCAGGCCAGGATGGCCGCCGCAACCTTCAAGATGTTCTCTTTGAGTGCCTTGCCCGTCTGGAGCGCCGCTTCTCCCCCGATGCCGGCGCCGCGCGAGGCCCAGGTCCCTCCCCCATAGGGGGAGACCATGGTGTCGCCCGTGAGCACACGGACGTCTTCCAGCGCCACGCCCACCGCGGTGGCCACGACCTGAGCGATCATGGTGTCGGTACCTTGGCCCTGCTCGGTAATCCCCGTCAGGCAGGTGAGCTTGCCCGAGGGCTCCAACTTGATCGTGCAGCCATCCTGGGAGGAGATGCGCGCGCCCCCGACGCCGTAAAAGGCAGGCCCTGGCGTTGTCAACTCGATGAACGCGCAGAGACCAAGGCCACGGTGAATCCCGCGGACGCGGAGTCGGTCGCGTTCAGCACAGAGAGTCTGGTAGTCCGAAATCTGGAGGAGCTTGTCCAGAGCCTCCTCGTGGGAGAGGCGCTCGAAGAAGTAGCCGGTGGGCGAGGAGTAGGGGTACATATCTTGCGTGATGTAATTCCTCCGCCGCACCTCTACCGTGTCGAGCTGGAGCTCGCGGGCTACGCGGTCCACCATCGCCTCCATGACGGCGAAGGCGATGGGGTGGCCCACGGCGCGGTACTGGCACATCGGTGTCTTGTTCTGGAAGACCACCTTCACGCTGGCGGCATAGTCGCGGAACTTGTACACTCCTGGCGTCAACCGAATGACCTGGTTGCCCTCCACCGCGCTGGTTCGCGGGTACACCGAGTACGGGCCCACCCCGGTGAGGTCGTCCACCTTCATGCCGAGGATCGTACCGTCTCGCTTCACCGCGACCTCGGCTCGTACGCGGTGGTCGCGGGCGTGGATGTCGCTCAGGAAGGACTCGAGCCGGTCGGCCACGAACTTGACTGGGCGACCGAGCATCACGGCCAGGGCGCAGGTGGCCATCTCGTCTGGGTAGATGTGAACCTTGATGCCGAAGCTCCCCCCGACGTCCTTGCAGATCACGCGCACGTTCTGCTCAGGGATGCGCAGGTGACGCGCCAGGATGTCTTGCATCATGTTCGGCGCCTGGAAGGAGTGGTACACAGTGAGGCACTGCTCGGAAGGATCGAAGTCGGCGAGGATAGCTCGCGCCTCGAGCGT
>JBHHWH010000169.1:0-2310 GCA_046756405.1 Acidimicrobiia bacterium
CTGAGCAGGTCGAACTGATTGCCCGCGAGGTGATCCCGCGCCTGGCGACATAGTGAACCAGACCCGCCATCAGGGCCAGGCCCCGATCGAGAGGCCTGAGTAGGCACCAACTCTACGATGAAGGTTGAGCTCCCGTACGGTGAGGGGACACTCTCTGCCGAGGTTCCTGGCCGGGCGGTCGTCATTCCGAACACGGAGCAGGTCATCATGCCTCCGGTTGGGGACCTGGGGGCGACCGTCCGCCAGGCGCTGGCGGAGCCCCGCGGACTCTCGAGGGTTAGGGAGCTGGTCAGGACCGGGGCCAGGGTGGCCATAGCCTTCGACGATGCCACGGTCGATTCCCACGGTCCGATCCGCAGGGTGGCGATTGAGGCGGTGCTGGAGGAGCTTCAGGCCGCAGGGGTCTCGCGCGAGCAGGTCACGCTCATCTGCGCCAACGCGCTCCACCGCAAGTTCAGGCGGAGCGAGCTCGCCGTGCTCCTTGGAGACAACTTGGTCTCGGAGTTCGGTCCGCGGTTGATCTGCCACGATGCGGAGGACAGGGAAAACCTCGTAGACCTGGGAAAAAGCTCGCCCAACGGCTACGACGTTGAGGTCCACCGCCTCGTGGCTGAGGCCGATCTGACGATCTACATCAACGCCCGGTACAACCGGGGATTCCTGGGAGGCTGGAAGTCCGTGTGCGTGGGGCTCTCGACCTACAAGTCTATTCGGTGGACCCACACCCCCGACGGGATGTCCATGTCGGTCCGGAACAACCGGATGCACACCGTTCTAAACGAGATGGGTGCCCACCTCGAGCGCCACCTGGGCAAGCGGATTTTCAAGCTCGACACCGTCCTGTCGAATCCCCGGGAGGTCGCGCAGGTCTTCGCAGGGAGCGTGGACGAGACCCGCCGTCGGGTGCTCGAGACCATGGAGAAACTGTTCCCGCCCCGTCGGGAGCTGGCCCAGGAGCGCTTTGACGTCCTGCTCTATGGTGTCCCGGACTGGAGCCCCTATGCCGTCTTCTCGCACGTCAATCCTATCCTGACCTTGATCTCCACGGGCCTTGGCTATGCGGGTGGTGTCATCGAGGCGCTCGGGAGGCCCGGCTGTACCGTGATCATGGCGACGCCGGTCGCCGAGCGCTGGGACCGGCTTGCCCATCCGGCATATCCGGAGGTTTGGGAGCGGGTGCTTCCCGAGACCCGAGACCCCTACGAGATCATGCACCGATTCGCCGACGCCTACGCGCGCCGTGCGGACTACATCGAAGCTTACCGTGAGCGCTTCGCTTTTCATCCGGTCCACGCCATCATGGCGGTGTACCCGCTCCGGCGGCTCTCGCACGTCGGTCGGGTGATCGTCGCAGCGCCCCGCGACCCGGCCGTAGCTCGTCATCTCGGCTTCGAGGCGGCGGCTAGCGTGGAGGAGGCTTTGGCCCGTGCGGAAACGATCCACGGCCGCGAGTGCACGGTGGCGTTTATCCAGCAGCCGACCCTGCCTCAGATGCCCCAGCTTCGCCCATGCTGAGGCTCGGGCGTCTTCGAGCCAGGACATTCGGGCTGGCTCTCGCCTTTGTCGTCACTCTGGGCGCCCGCGCCTCTGAGGCCCAATCATCGGTGGTGATTCTTGCCACGACCACAAGTACCCAGGATTCAGGGCTTCTCGACGTCCTGGTGCCGCTCTTCACGCAGAAGACCGGCTACACTGTGAAGCCCATCGCGGTGGGAACCGGACAGTCCTTGGCCTTGGGTGCCCGGGGTGAAGCCGATGTGGTGTTGGTCCATGCCCCAGAACTCGAGAGGAAATATCTCGCCGAGGGGTCCCTGATCAATCGCCGCCTGGTCATGCATAACGATTTCGTGTTGGCGGGGCCACCAGACGATCCGGCGAGGATCGAGGGTATGCAGGAGGCGGCCGCGGCATTCAGGAAGATCGCAGAGTCCGGGGCGAGGTTTGTCTCACGGGGTGACCGTTCCGGCACTCACGAAAAAGAGCTCTCACTCTGGAGGGCTGCCGCGACGACTCTCGCGGGGGACTGGTACATCGAGTCGGGGCAGGGGATGGGAGCGACGCTGACCATCGCATCTGAGAGAGGCGCCTACACGTTGACCGACCGGGCCACTTACCTCGCCTTCAAGAAACGTGTGGCACTCACCATCCTCCTTGAGGGGGATGCCCGACTCCTGAATATCTACCACGTGATGGAGGTAAATTCGGCCGGGCACCCACGGGTGAACGTCGCAGGCGGCAGAGCGTTCGCTCACTTTGTCGTCTCCCCGGAAGCCCAGGCGATCATCAGGACGTTCGGCGTGGACAAGTTTG
>JBHHWH010000170.1:0-2096 GCA_046756405.1 Acidimicrobiia bacterium
GAAACGCAAAGAGCGGAGAAAAGGGATCAAGGGTCCGGGAGGGCGGCCAGGAGCCCTCGATAGCCTTCTGCCGATGGTCTACGATGAGCTTCGGACAATGGCTCATCACAAGCTCAAGGGGAACCGGAGCGATCCCCCGAGAGATAAGTGGCTGGTTCCTCCAAGTGGGGCTCAGGGGCGTCCCCAGATCGGGCAACTGCGGACAGCGGCGCTAGTCTAAAGGCTATCGATCGAGTCGACCTGGATCGTGACCCAGCTCCCCACGATGGCCCTCGAGTCGCCGTCCGAGTCAAAAACCGTACACTGGACAGCCACCGATCCCGGTGCGGCCAGAGTCACCGCACCGATGAGGGTCACGTGGGTTCGGAAGGAGGTCGGCCAACCGAAAGTGCCGGAAAGACCTGGAGGGCCGATTCCTCGAGATTCCAGCACCAGAGCTCCCGAAGCGAGTCGGCAAAGGACAGCGGAGCTCTGGATGATCGACGAGATCACAATATCGGTCAGCCATAGACCCGTATTGGCGATAACGACGTATTTCCCCGCGTCGAGGCTCACGCTTGAGACTTCCGTGAAGGTCGGAAACTCTGTGTCGATCGAAACTTGGGCTCCGGTGAATTGCCGGTAGCCCGCCTTCGTCTTGAGAGCCACGGAATCCAGGCCATCGAGAAGGTCGGCGTTCAGAGTACTCCCCGGGCCGTCTCCGGCCAGTGCGATCGACATGACCTCCGCGTCCCTCGCGATCTCATCTGCAATCCGCGCTTCCGCAACGGTGCCAGTACTGATATTGCTCCCGTCGAGGTTGGTGAAGAGCGGCCCTTCGCAAGCTTGGCCGTTGCAGGTCGTGTGCGGCCCGGCAACTACTCCCAGATTGGTCAGGGCCCCGGCCACATCCGTCGCACCCGTGCCGCCTTGCACCACCGGCACCGGGCCAATCGGCGCCCCGTCTGTGGTCAGCGCCAGGCTCCACGAGGCGAGACTGCCGTCGTCCGCCCCCTCAAACACATCCTGAACAAAGAGTTGCCATTCTCCGACCGGGTCGATCCCGTCGAAATCCGACAGGCTCGTACCGTAGGGACCGGAAGGAGCCGGCGCGGGAAGGTCCTCCGGAATGTTCACCGAGGGCCGGTATGATCCTGCGAGCGGGTTGGTTGTTAAACCGATCGTCTGGCCGGCCTCATCATCAAAGGTGAGATCGACGTTCGTTACTCCGGGACCCCCGCCACCCACAACGCTCATGAGAAGAACGGCCTGGCCCGTCGGAGCGACAAGCAAGACCCGCATATCCAGCGGAAAGGTGTGAGTGAGCTCGGTGAGGGTCACGTTCACATCGACCAGAGCTGCGCCGCCGAAGGACGCAACCGTCAGGGTCGACGGATAGGGTGTGGCCGCCGCGGCCCCGATTGTCACTGCTGCTCCGCCAGGCACCGATGTGGTCTCCGGAAAGGGAGCCACACACACTGGCGCGCCAGCGTCCACTTGCGCGAGGAATCGCCCCGAGGGGCAGTCGAGCGCCTCGAGGGCCGCCGTCAGTTCGGCGTCGCGGGCTACGACGGGATCGATTCGCGGCTCAGCCACGGTACCCATGCTCAAGTTGCTGGCGTTGAGATTCGTGAAGTTGGTCGCATCGCAGGTCGCACCGTCGCAGGTCGTGTCCGTATCTGTCGTGTGCGCTCCTCCGACCACCCCCAGGCTGGTGCGGGCTCCAGCGGCATCCGTCGCTCCCGTCCCGCCGTTGGCCAACGCGACGGTCCCGGTCACGTTGGCCGCCGTACCACTGATGTCGATCCCCGCCGTCCCCGCTGAGAGGTTCGCCGGATCGAGATCGGTCAGCCAAGTACCGCTGCCGGAAAAGGAAGTCGCATCCACGTTGCCATCCACACTCAACTGTGTCCCGGGAGGGGGTGCCAAGGGCGTCGGAGTCTCGGCTGAAGGTCCTTGCTGCGACTCTCTTTTGCTCTCGACTTCAACGGTCGTTGCATCCCTGCCCTGGACGGCAAGATAACGTTGAACCGCCTCGAACGCCTCCTTGAACTCGAGTTCGCTCGGGCCCGCCGCCACCTGAAACAGCGCCGCTTCCGACCACATGCCGGGAGCGT
>JBHHWH010000171.1:0-2094 GCA_046756405.1 Acidimicrobiia bacterium
CGGCGTGGTCAGCGCCTTCGGACTCGGCGTGGTCAGCGCCTTCGGACTCGGCGTGGTCAGCGCCTTCGGACTCGGCGTGCTCGCTGTCATCAGCCTCGAGTCCTTCAACGCTGTAGCCGTTTCCACTTACCACCTCGGGGTCGAGCTGGGCCAGCAGGTCCTCCGCGTACCCACCATCCTCCTTCACCGACTGACCCAACATGAACTCATGGGGGATCGTGCCTGTGTTCTTGAGGGTCAGGGTCACGGTCTCCCCCGCGGGAAGGGAGATGTCGGATGGTTTATACGCGAATTCGGTCAACTCGATCGTGAATTCGGTCTCGGCGCCGCCGTTCGCGGCACCCTTATCTCCCGCGGCCCCGGAGCTACCGCAGGCCGCTACGGCGAGAGCCGCTGCGGTAGACAGAGCGAAGATCCTGATAAGCCTGGTTCTCTGGTGTGTCATGGTCGTTCCTTTCACTTCTGACATGGAATGGTCCTGTCCTGTCGAAGACCTATCCGTCAACGTATGACCGACTGGAACCCGCCGATAGGGTCAACTGAACCCGTCTCTAGGGACTAAAGGCCCTAGAGCGGGTCCTGTCGTCTAGGGTCAGCTGATGTTCGACTTCTCTGACTCTCAGCTGCCAGTGCGGCCGGACATCGGTTTGGCGATCAAACGCGAGTTCCAGTTCCTCGCCTCCCCGGGAGGTTCGCTGTCGGGCACCGAACGGGCCTCCCTCGCCGAGGCCGCACGCTCAGCTGGAAGCTCGGACCCCCTGGAGCAGTTCGCAGCCCACCTCTATTCCTCACCTGCCACGGTGGACGAAGAAGTCGTACGTGGCGTGGCCGATTTGATCGGTGACCCTGCCGTCGTCGAGGCAATAGGCATAGTGGCCCGTCTCTCTTGTATCGACCGCTTCTGCCAGGTGATCGGGGTAGGTCTTTTCCCCCTTCCCGAGCCAGTGACCGCGCCACCGACCGGTGACATCACCCAGGGCCTCAAACGGAGGCGCGCCCACGTACTCATGCCACCCGGTCCCATCCCTGTGGCCCTGGATCTGGTCCCGGCCGAAGGGCGGGCCCTCAGGGCCCTGTTCGGGCCCTTCTACATGACCGAACAGCAGATGGCCGACCCCAGCTTCGCCCGTCATCCAGGTCTGGACACCGCCCAATTGGAGACTGTCGCCGCTCGAGTCTCCCTACTCAACAAGTGCTTCTACTGAGTGTTCGCCCACGGGCGGCGGCTCCGTTGGAGCAGCGAGTATCTCGGATATCCGGTTCAGATCGAATCCATCGCCGACCTCTCCGTCGATCCCGGAGTTCCCGGTGGACGTCAGCTCCTGGCCCTCGTGGACGCCTTTTTTGACCAGTCGGGGGCACACCGGGAGGTGGCCCGTCAGGCGGTCTTGGAGACGCTGGGTCCCGAAGCCTTCGTCGACGCAGCAGCCGTGTTTGGGAACTTCGAGATGATGAACCGGGTTGCCGAGGGAACGGGCATCCCGGTTCCGCCTCAGGCCATCGAACGGGAGCGGGAGTTTCTCGAGGCTCTCGGTCTCTACGACATCCTCAAGACCCAGCACCGGTCAGCTTGAGCTCGCTGCCGCTGCCCTCGATGGTGACGCCCACTATCCGCAGCGGTCCTTCCACCAGGGTGAGCCCCGATGCATCACCTACCCACGCGGCCAGGCGCTCAACGTCTCCGGAGACCACCACCTCGCTGATGCGAACCGATCCGGAAGGATGGGACACAGGTGTCCTGCCGGGGAGAAGCTGAGGAGGCACATCCCATTGCATGAAGAAGGGCAAGCCTTCTGCCAGGGCTTTCTCTAGCCCGGCCAGACGCCAGTGAAGCTCGATTCCGTCCGGCCGTTTCCGTCCCATGGCGAACGGCTCCAGACCCAGCCGGTCGCAGACCGAACCCAGGTCGTCGCTCCGAAGACAGAGGGCGTCAAGGGTCGGGAATCGCTCTCTGCCGGCGGCGACCCAACTACCGAAGCCGCTCGCGGCCGCCTCCTCGGGATCCACCACAGACACCAGTTCCAGGTAATTGTCACCCAGCGGGATGATGCGGTTGGCTGTCCCGTGGCCGGGGTGACGTCCCCCAGGGACCGA
>JBHHWH010000172.1:0-2084 GCA_046756405.1 Acidimicrobiia bacterium
CATCGTCGGAGGGTCGGACTACGGACCCACCGAAGGATCCGACCTGGTGGTGATCACCGCCGGTGTCCCCCGGAAGCCAGGCCAGAGCCGGTCCGACCTGGCCGGGACCAACTCCGAGATAGTTGCCGCAGTGGCCACTCAGATAGCCCAGCGCTGCCCGTCGGCGATCATCATCGTGGTCTCTAACCCCCTCGACGAGATGACCACCCTCACCTACCAGGTGACCGGCTTCCCGCCGGAGCGGGTGGTGGGGATGGCGGGGGAGCTGGACACGGCCCGGTACCGCTACTTCGTCGCCGCCGAGCTGGGTGTCCATCCGGATCAGGTGGACGGGATCGTGCTGGGCTCCCACGGCGAGACCATGGTCCCCCTGCCCCGGCTGACCAGGGTCAAGGGGCGTCCCCTCAGCGAACTCCTCTCGCCCGACCGCGTCGAAGCTCTGGTGGAGAGGACCCGGGGGGGCGGAGCCGAGATCGTGGGTCTCCTCCCCGGGGGTTCGGCGTGGATGGCCCCCTCGGCGGCCATCGCCGGGATGGTGAAGGCGGTGGCCAAAGACGAGGCGAGGGTGGTCTCGGCCTGTGCTCTTCTCAGGGGAGAGTACGGACTGTCGGACGTCTTCGTCGGAGTGCCGGTACGCCTGGGGCGCCGGGGTGTGATCGAGATCGTGGAGCTGCCCCTCAACGACGAGGAGCTGGCCCTTCTTCGCGCCGCCGCGGAGACGGTACGTGCCCGCACCTCCGACCTAGCCGGAGGGGACTCCCCGGCTTCACAGGGTGAGGAGCCAACCATCCTGGAGGCGCTCCGGGAGGAGTCTCGGGTGCGGCGAGCGGCCACCCAGATCCTCTGGGAGCAGGGTTCAGCCTCACCCGAGGAGATCGAGCTGCTCACCAGGAAGGTGTTGGACCAGATGAAGGGCCGTTGAGCCCAGCGGTACGATCGGCGGCGTGAGCGGCATCGACATCTTCGATCCCGATGCCTACGTGGATCGCGTTCCCCATGAGGCCTTCGCCAGGCTTCGTGCCCACGATCCTGTGTCGTGGCACGAGGGGGTGAAGTGCTGGTCGGTGGTGCGCCACGACGATGTGGTCGCCGTCAGCAAGAACTTCCGCATCTTCTCCTCGGCGTGGGGAAGCACCCTGGAGGACATGGACGACATCCAGCTCGAGGCGCGCCGGTCGATGATGGACCTCGACCCACCACAGCACACCCGGATTCGAAAGCTGGTCGCCCGGGGCTTCACCTCTCGGGTGGTGGCCAGCTACGAGAACGCGATCAGGATCATGACCCGTGAGACCCTCGACCGGGTCCTCCCCAAGGGCGAGCTCGACTTCGTCGGTGAGATCTCCAAGCCGCTACCTGTCATCTGGCTGTGCCGGTATCTGGGCGTTCCCGAGGAGATGACCGCCCAGATGATCGACTGGACCGATCGCATGCTGGGCCAGGACGACCCCGACTATCGGGAGGAGGAGGGTTACCGGCTGGCACCCTTCGGCACCAGGGCGGGATGGGAGTGCTTCCAGTACGCCGCCGGGCTGGCTGCGGAACGCCGGGCCAACCCGGGTGACGATGTGGTCAGTCAGGTCCTCGCCGCCGAGCCCGGAGGGAGGCCGTTGACGGAGAACGAGTTTCAGAACTTCTTCGCCCTATTGATGATCGCCGGCCAGGAGGCCTCACGACATACGATCAGCCACGGCATGCTGGCCCTCATGGAACGTCCTGACGACCTGCGACGCCTCCGGGAGAATCCCGAGCTTCTCGACACCGCCACCGAGGAGATGATCCGTTGGTCCACCCCCATCTACCAGTTCCGGCGCACCACCACCGAGAAGGTGGAGCTGGGAGATAAGACCATCGGTCCAGGGGAGAAAGTGGTGATGTGGTACATCTCCGCCAACTTCGACGAAGCGGTTTTCTCTGACCCTTTCCGTTTCGACATCGAACGGGATCCCAACGAGCACGTCAGCTTCGGGAAGGGAGGCCCCCACTACTGTCTGGGCGCGCCGGTAGCCCGCCTTCAGGTCAGGGTCACCTTCGAGGAGCTGCTCCCGCGGCTCAAACACATTGAGTTGGCCGGCCCGGCGGAG
>JBHHWH010000173.1:0-2070 GCA_046756405.1 Acidimicrobiia bacterium
CCATCGTCCCCACATTCACATGAGGCTTCGACCGCTCAAACTTCTCCTTGGCCATCTTCTTCTCGCTCCTGTTTCCTGTCTCTTCCTTGTTCCTTTTCAGGCTTCACCACGTCGATGGGACACGATCTCTTCGGCTATCGACTCCGGTACTTCCTGATACGAGTTGAACTGCATGGTGTAGGTGGCACGCCCCTGCGTCTTCGAGCGCAGGTCGGTGGCGTAGCCAAACATCTCAGCCATGGGCACCTGGGCCCTTATCACCTGGCTGTTACCCCTCTGAGTCATGCCCTCCACCTTGCCCCGGCGGCTGTTCAGGTCGCCGATCACATCACCCATGTACTCCTCGGGAGTGGTGACCTCGACGTCCATCACCGGCTCCAGGAGACGAATGCCTGCCTTGCGGGCGCCCTTCTGGAGGGCCATGGACCCGGCGATCTTGAAGGCCATCTCCGAGGAGTCGACCTCGTGATAGGAGCCGTCCACCAGGGTGACCCTGACGTCGACAAGGGGGTAGCCGGCGAGGATGCCCTGGTCCAGGGCTTCTTCGATCCCGGCGTCGACCGCCGGGATGTACTCCCGGGGGACGTTCCCGCCCTTGATCTTGTCAATGAACTCGTACCCTCCCCCCGACCCGGTGGGCTCAACGTCGATGACCACGTGGGCGTACTGGCCGCGCCCACCGGTCTGTTTGGCGTGCTTGTAGTCCACCTTCTCCACCGGACGGCGGATGGTCTCCCGGTAGGCCACCTGGGGCTTGCCCACGTTGGCCTCCACCTTGAACTCCCGCACCAGGCGGTCGACGAGGATCTCCAGGTGAAGCTCCCCCATCCCCGAGATGATCGTCTGTCCGGTCTCCTCGTCGGTGCGCACCAGGAACGTCGGATCCTCCTCGGCAAGACGCTGAAGGGCGATGGACAGCTTCTCCTCGTCAGACTTCGTCTTGGGCTCGATGGCCACCGAAATCACCGGGGCGGGGAACTCCATCGACTCGAGCTGGATGGGCGCTGCCGGGCTACAGAGGGTGTCGCCGGTGGTGGTGTTCTTCAGTCCTATCGCCGCCACGATGTCACCGGTGAACAGCACATCGAGGTCCTCACGGTGGTTGGCGTGCATCCGCAGGATCCGTCCCAGCCGCTCCTTCTTCCCGGTGGTCGTGTTGAGCACCGTATCCCCTTGGGAGGCGTGACCTGAGTAGACCCGGAAGTAGGTGAGCTTGCCCACATGAGGGTCGCTCATGATCTTGAAGGCGAGAGCGGCGAAGGGCTCGGAGTCGTCCTGGGGGCGTTCGATGACCACATCCTCATCGCCGGGCTTGAACCCTTTGATCGGCGGGAGATCGGCCGGGCTGGGAAGGTAGGCGACGATGGCGTCGAGGAGGAGCTGGACTCCCTTGTTCTTAAAGGCGCTGCCGCAGAAGACCGGGGTGAAGTCTCCGGAGAGGGTACCTGCCCTGATGCCCGCCTGGATCTCCTTGTCGGTAAGGTCGCCGTTCTCCAGATAGGACTCCAGCAGCTCCTCGGAGGTCTCGGCTGCCGTCTCGACGAGCTTCTCCCGGTACTCGACGGCCAGGTCGGTCAGGTCTGCAGGAATGTCCTGGGTGCTCCAGCGCTTACCGTCGTCTCCTTGCCAGATGTGGGCCTTCATCTCGACGAGGTCGACCACGCCGACGAAGTCGGCCTCGGCTCCGACAGGAAGCTGCATCACCACCGGCCTGGCTCCGAGACGGTCGATGATCGACTGGACGTCGGCGAAGAAGTCGGCGCCGGTGCGGTCCAGCTTGTTGATGAAACAGATCCGGGGGACGCCGTAGCGGTCGGCCTGGCGCCACACCGTCTCTGACTGAGGCTCCACACCCGCGACGCCGTCGAAGACGGCCACGGCTCCGTCGAGCACCCTGAGCGCACGCTCCACTTCGACGGTGAAGTCGACGTGGCCTGGGGTGTCGATGATGTTGATCCAGTGCTCGTGCCAGACGCAGGTGGTAGCCGCGGAGGTGATGGTGATGCCCCGCTCCTGCTCCTGCTCCATCCAGTCCATGGTGGCCGAGCCCTCATGGACCTCACCGATCTT
>JBHHWH010000174.1:0-2026 GCA_046756405.1 Acidimicrobiia bacterium
GGTGACAGTCCCCATGCCCGTCGCTACAGCCTTCGGAGGCTTCATCTCCGCAGTAGCCGCCTACCTGCTGCCTGATGAACGTTGACTCTTCTTGACGATCTCCGCAATGCTGGGCTGACTGTCCGCCCCACACTCGGCTGGGAGACCAACACCAACCGGAAGCGGGATCGGCGTGAGATAGTGGGGATTGTCAACCACTGGGACGCCAACCCGGGTGAGCCGGACATCGACCACTACCTCCGCGACAACCGTTTCGGGGGGATCCTCTATCACATCCTGATCCGTCGTAGCGGCCTGGTAGAGCTGCTGAGCCAACGGTACGTCTGGCACGCAGGGAAGGGCGATTCCCTGGTCTTGGAGTCCCTCCGCCGCGGAGAGGTACCTCCCCCTCCGAACGACAGCTACGACGCCGATGGCAAGCCCCTCTCCCCGATCAACTCGGGCAACCCTTACACATGGGGCGTGGCGATCAACTACCACCCTGACGAAGGCCCCATCCCGGTCCCCCAATACCGCTCACTGGTGAAGGTCAACGCAGTCCTGGTCCGTTTTTCCTCCCTCTCCACCAACCAGATCATCGACCATCGGCATTGGACCACCCGCAAGCAGGACATCGACACAATGTCGCTTGCCAACTTCCGCCTAGATGTGGGAAGGGGCCCCACCCCCACCATCTTCACGCAGGCCCTCACCGAGGACCAATGGCGGGCCCTCTACCAGGCCGGTGTCGCCCACTCCTCCTCCGAGGACACCCTCATCGACTACTGGGTCACCCGGGCAGCCGAACGCTCCCCGGAAGAGTGGGCCAATGCAGCAGCGTCCATCATCACGGCTATTGCCACCAAGCCTCCAGGGGACCAGCTCGTAAAACGGTCGGAGCTAGACAACGCCGTCTACGAACTCGGCTACCTGAAGGCAGGCCTACCCATTGTCCCTCGCCGTGTCTGAGATAGCTGCCATCCTAGGGGGGTTCGCCGGTCTGGTTGCTTCTGCCGGCCTTCTCTGGCAGAAGGTCATCCGCCCAGGAGCCCGCATCATCTACCTGGCCGAGGAGAGCCTGCCTGTCTTACTGGACATCGCTCAGGAGTTCAAACCCAACAACGGCAAGTCCCTGGTAGACCGTATGACCATCATCGAGGGACGGCTGGATGACATCTCCGGCCAGTTGGAGGTCATCTGTGTGGAGAGGCAGTAGTGGCTGTCTGTGACGCCCCCATAACCCAGGGGCCTAACGCAGGCCAGCCTGCTACAGGCACCCTGGCAGGGGCAGCACGACACCGCCGAAGAGGCGAAGAACCCTGTCCGAAGTGCCTCAAAGCTGTCCGGGACTACGACCGCGTCCGCGCCACCGAGCAGAGACGTGCCAGGCAGATCCCCAAGGACACCCGCTCCACTCCGCGGAACTTTCCCGGCCACGGGGTCCTCCGCTGCGTCCTTTGCGAACGTCCCTACGTCGAACACCCTCTCGGCCCTCCCTGTCCTTTTCCGGTTAAAACCCCTGTTACAGCAGACGTTCGGGTAGACTCCTCGGTAGGATGAGTCAAAGCGGGATAGACGAACTCTTCGACGGGGCATATGGGTATGGGGCAAGTTCCTGGTGGGATTCGATCAGCCCTGAAGCTCAGGCATGGTGCCAGGAGTTGGCCGCTGAGGCTGCTGCCAGGGGCCGGGAGCCTGTTTGGAGGCGGACCTTCCTCCGCTTCAGAGAACGCTTCCCCGCCGATGCCCCCAAGTCGGAGACCACCATCAAGACCACTATGAGACGCCTTCTAGCCGAGCTTGACAGTGAGTAGCAACGCAGACCTTTTCCCAGGGCTGGAGGAGGTAGACGACCAGGAACTCATCTCGGAGCTACAGGCCCGAGGCTACCTCGCCCACAAGCCCCGCCCGGCTGTAACCCCCGCAGTCTTCGATACGAGCCGCCTGAAGGGCGACCGATTACGGCTCGGGGTCATCTCCGACACTCACATTGGCTCCAAGTTCCAACAGCCCAGCCTTCTCGTTGAGCATCTCCGCTACATGAAGA
>JBHHWH010000175.1:0-1987 GCA_046756405.1 Acidimicrobiia bacterium
CCTCGCCAGCTACACGACTCATGGGGTGAGAGGTGTCGACGTGATGGCGCCGGGGATCGCCGGCGCGATCGGGGGCGGGGCATTGGCCGTCACCTCCGCGGAGCCGGTCGGAGCTCTGCGCTATCTACGCCCGATCATGAAAGGTTGATCAGCGGGTGAAGACGTGGACCGTCCACAGGGTGCCGTTCCCGTCCTGGTAGACGCCGATGCCCACGTTGGTGTAGTTGTCCAGCATCGTGGATACGTGGCTGCCACTGGAGACGAGCGCCGCCCAGATGGCGTCCACCGATCCGCCCGTCCCCTGGTTCTCCCCAGCGGCCTGCCAGGGCGGGACCAGAGAAGCCAGACCGCATTTGTGTCCCAGCTTTCCACTGCTTGCTAGATACTTGGCGCAGTCACGGGCGTAGGAGTTCAGTGAGCCGTTACGGGTCATGGCCGCCAGCCCCTTCGATGATCTGAAGGAGTTGATCCGGTTGTAGAAGTCCTTTTCGTAGTCGGCGCGAAACCCGGCGGTGGTGGTAGTCGGCGGGGAGGGAGGAGCGGTGGTGGTGGTGGTCGTAGGCGGCTTGTTGGGCGGCGGGGGAGGGGGAGCCTTCTTGTGGGTGGGGACGGTCGTCGTGGTGGTCGCTGCAATGCGGGCGACGACGTCAACCAGGAGCTCCTGTTCCTCTTCGGGAGGTAGGAAAGGCAGCACCGGACCGCTGTCAATGGTGACCACCTTGGGCGGCTCTGCCTGGGCGGAGAGAACCTCGACTGTCGTGGAGCTGATCTCCTCCTCCGGCGGTAGCTCCCCTCCGAGGACGTAGGTGACAGTACCGGCAACGATGAGCAGGGCGCTGAGGGCGTAGGCGGGGGCGTGGGGCATTGATAGGGGTTGGGGAGACCTGGTGGGCGAGGTTACCGGTTCGATCTCCCCTACACCAAGATTCCCTACTTCTTTCCCAGATGACCCCAGCGGTCCAGGTCGGCGAGGGTGTCAGCGATGGATGGGTCGACGTCGCGGAGTTCGATTCCCAGCTTTTCAGCGCCGATGTATCCGGTGGCGCCGGCTACCAGGACTGGGGTGTTGACGATCGCCGTAGAAGGAGAGCGTAGGCGTTAAGTTCGGGCTTGAGAGGAGGCTCGGATGGAGACGCTCATCAAGACCGTGGAGCTGTCGAGGGTGTACGGCTCCGGGGATATGGCAGTAAGGGCGCTCAGCGAGGTGAGCGTGGACATCCCCGAAGGCGAGTTCGTGGTCCTGCTGGGCCCTTCAGGCTCGGGTAAGACGACCTTCCTCAACCAGATCGGGGCACTGGAGGCGCCCACGTCCGGAAAGATCGAAGTAGGCGGTCAGGACCTGGCCCACCTCGAAGAAGATCAGAGGACCGACTATCGGCTGCGCACCGTCGGCTTCGTCTTCCAGTTTTTCAATTTGGTCCCCACCCTCACCGCCTTAGAGAACGTCCAGCTGGTGGCCGAGTTGACTGGCTCGGACGCCAGAGAGAGGAGCATTGCCGTTCTGGAGCAGGTGGGCCTCGGCGATCGCCTCGACCACTTTCCCGGCCAACTCTCCGGCGGTGAGCAGCAGCGAGTCTCCATCGCCCGGGGTCTCGTCAAGGACCCTCGCCTCGTCCTGGCCGACGAGCCCACCGGTTCACTGGACGTCGAGACCGGCGTGGAGATCCTCGGGCTTCTCCGACAGACCGTCAACGACGGGGGCCGCTCGGTCATAACTGTGACCCACAACAATCAGATCGCCCGGGTGGCCCATCGGGTGATCGAGCTGCGTGACGGCCAGGTGGTCGGAGTCAGGAAGAACCCCGAGCCCGCCGATCCGGCCAACCTGGAATGGTGAGCCTGCTCGACCTGAAGCGGAAGCGGGACATCCGACGTCAGCGCTGGCAGTTCGCCGCGGTCGGCATAACCCTCGCCCTCGGCTCGATGCTGTTCGCCGCCAGCTACGACGCCTATCTCAACCGTCCGACTCCTACCAGGGCACCTACGA
>JBHHWH010000176.1:0-1955 GCA_046756405.1 Acidimicrobiia bacterium
CCGTGGACCCCGATCATCGTCACCGCGGTGATCTACAGCTGGGCTGCGATTCAGTTCGGCGACGTGGTGGAGCTGATCTTCTCCGCCGCCTACGTGTGGCTGCTGCTCTACGTGGTCTACCACCTGCTGGTGTTCGTGAGCCGGTTCACCAACCCGGATGTGGAGCGCCCCTTCAAGCTGCCGCTGTGGGTTCCTGCCCTCGGGTTCATCGGCACCGTCTACCTGTGGTGGAAGGCCTTTGAAGGGGCCCATGGCCTCTTTGGTCCACGAGCCGGCTGGATGGTCCTTTCCGCAGCCGTGGTGGCCATCATCGGCGTGGCCCTGGAGAAGACCTCCGGAGTCGAGTCCCGTCTCGAGGAGGAAGTTCACCAAGAGACGTGATCAGATCGTCCGCCATACCGATCGGGCTCAGGCGACGTGCTTCGGGCCTCTACCGGTCGAGGAGGAAACGGTTGCTGGAGGTGCCTTCCGGGGCCCTCCAGCGCCGCTTCGGCCGGAGCAACGTCGAAGTGGACGACACCGAGTTTCGGTACGCGCGGGCTCAGGCCCGGCCCGATCTCATGGTAGAGGTGGGCTTCAGCGGGATCTTTCGGATGTTCGGAGCTTTGATCGACACCCAGTGGGTGGCCCGGAGAGGCGGCCCGCCGGGGGAGGGGGCAGTAGAGGTGGGGTACCGGTTCGACAAGTCGGCCTTCTACCGGGGCCGGTCCAGTGATCATCCCCTGGCGCGCCGTCTGAGCGACAAGCGAACACAAACCCTGGCCTCCCGGGCTGAACTGAAGCGAATCAAGGTGCTCGACGGGCCAGGAGGCCGGCTGGTGGAGATCACACCCCTTCCGGGGACGATCACCGCGGTCTACTTTCCGCCGATGCCCCCCTATTCGGTGCCGATCAAACCCGAAGAGGCTGACCAGCAGCTCGAACTCCTCCTCTACCTGGCTGACCGGTGAGACGAGGTGTTAGAGTACTGTATCCAGTATACAGAATGTGGAAACTGAAAGGACGGACAGAGAGTGTGCGGGATAGCGGGACGGATCCTGGCCCATCCCGGTCGCGTGGGCGCTGATCTGGTCCTCATGATGGAAGCCCAGGTCCACCGCGGAGGCGACTCCACCGGGTTCGCCCTCTACGGGCCACCCCGAACCGACGGCTACATCGTCAGGGTGGTGGCCCAAGACCGTTATCGACTCTCCGCCGACCTAGACCTCTTCTATTCGATCCTCAAAGGGCATGGTGCCGACTTCCTCGAGGACCCCGCCTGGGACGGGACCGGCCAGACGCACGTCTCGGTGAGAATGGTGATAACCGAGCCCGCCTCCGGGTTGAGCACCTGGTTGGAGGAAGCCGACGATCTTCCCGGCTTCGAGATCCAGTCGGTGGGCAGGTCTCTGGAGATCATCAAGGACGTGGGAAGTGCTCTCGAGGTGGCGGCCAAGCACCGGGAAGTGGAGGAGTTCACCGGTACCCACGGAATCGCCAACGCCCGGATGGCCACCGAGTCCCGGGTCTCTCCCACGGCGAGCCATCCCTTCTGGGCCCGTCCCTTCCCCGACGTGGCCATCGTCCACAACGGACAGCTAACCAACTACCACCTGCTACGGGAGCGCCTCGAGCGCCACGGATACCGCTTCAAGACCGAAAATGACTCGGAGCTGATCGCCGTCTGGATCTCCGACCAGATGGCAAGGGGACGCAACCTCGACGAGGCCCTCAATCTGAGCCTTCGGGCCCTCGACGGAGTCTTTACCTACTTGATCACCACGCCCAACCGTCTCGGCATGGCCAAGGACCGTTGGGCAATCAAACCGCTGGCGGCGGTCGACGACGGGCCGAACCTCGCCATCGCCACCGAGGAGCAGGCGGTACGCAAGGTGTATCCCGAGGAAGTGGACGTGACCACTTATGACGGACCCGATATGACCAAGTCGTGGGACATTCGGATTGCGGAGGCGGCG
>JBHHWH010000177.1:0-1938 GCA_046756405.1 Acidimicrobiia bacterium
CGCGTCCCGAGTTCGCTAGCTGTCACGTGGACGGACCTGTCCGTTCCAGGCCCGAACCACACGGGCTTCCCCATGCCCCCTCCCGTCTTATCTCCGGATCCCAAGCCTCCTGATCGGGCTCCCGGAGCCATCCCCTCTCCCCCCGCGGACGCCGCGACCCCGGAACGGCCCGAATCGAGAGCCTATACGCTGGACTTTGGCGCCTTCCTCACGGCCGTGGAAGCCAACAAGGTCGAATCTCAGTTAAACCAGCTCGGGGCGTCGACCATCCGCTACCGTAAGCGCTCGGACAGGGCGCTCTACGCGCTGAGGGTCGGCAAATTTAGGACGCCCGCACAGGCCCGGGAGAGCATGGATCGGCTCAAGCTCCGGCTACCGATACTGTCGCTACGTAAGGTGGAGTCCCAGGTCAAGGGTCAGTTCACCATTCTGCTGGACAGCCTCTATCCCCTCCGCGAAGCCGTGGTGCTGGCCGGGAGGCTCAGGCAGGAAGGGTTGGCGGTTCGGATTAAGACAACAGAAGTTGCTGCGCCGCTCTTTACGCTCAGGCTGAAGGAAAGCTACGATCGGAAAACTGGGGAGGAGAAAAGCCGGGAGTTCCGGACACGGGGGCTGCCGAATGCCTTGGTTCCCGTGGAACCCGCCTCCCTCACCCTGAGCGATAAGCCGCCGGCTTGAGGCTCAGGCTGCCAGACCTGATCGCCGCGGAGCACCCGCCATGCGCCACTTTCCCTTCCGCCTAGTCCTGCTCCCACTCTTCATTGTCGCCGCCGGCGCCACAGGGTTTTGGTTTCACTCCCTTCTGACCGATTCTCCTCCCCCACCGGTCGCTCAGGCTCCCCGTTCGCCCGCCCCTGTCAAGGACCTCCAGGTGGTCTTCATCGAGGTGGCGAGGAAGGTCCGTCCGGTGGTCGTGAACATTGGAGCTGTCCACTTGGGCAGGGCTCGACCAACTATTCCAGAGAGCCCGTTCGCCGAGGATCCGGTCTTTCGGGAGTTCTTCGAACAGTTCTTTGGCCCCCGCGAGAGCCCACGACGCGAATCTCGCCTTCCCAGCCTAGGCTCGGGCGTGATCATCGACGCACGCGGCCTAGTTCTCACCAACCTCCACGTGATCAAGGGTGCCGACGAAATCACGGTCAAGCTCTCTTCCAACCGAGAGCACCGAGGCCAGGTGGTGGGGATGGACTCCAAGACTGACCTCGCCGTCATCAGCTTCCAGCCCGACACCGAACTCGCCGTCGCACGGCTCGGGGATTCGGACAGCCTCCAGGTCGGCGAGTGGGTGATTGCTATCGGCAACCCGTTTGGCCTGGACCAGACGGTCACGGCGGGAGTCATCAGCGCCACCGGCCGTTCGGACGTGGGGATCTCGACCTACGAAAACTTCATCCAGACCGACGCCTCCATCAACCCCGGAAACTCCGGCGGCCCGCTGGTGAACCTTCGGAAGGAGGTCGTCGGAGTCAACACCGCCATCGTGGCTGCCGGCAGGGGAATCGGGTTTGCCATCCCGATCAACATGGCCAAGCGGATAGTGGACCAGCTCGTCGAACAGGGGCGCGTGGTTCGTGGGTGGCTCGGTGTTGCCGTGCAGCCGGTAACTTCTGAGCTGGCGGAGACCCTTGGTGCTCGGCAGGCCAAGGGCGCAGTGGTGGCCTCCATCTACCCCGAAAGCCCAGCGGCCGGAGCGGGGCTTCGGCAGGGGGACCTAATCATCACCTTCGGAAAGACCCCCGTGGAGGACTATCGGCATCTTCAGAGGCTGGTCGCAGAGGCCAAGGTGGGCGAAACGGTCACGCTTACCCTGCTCAGGAACAAGCAGCCCGTGCAGGTTCCTGTGAAGATCGAGGAGATGCCGACCCAGAAGTCACTCAGTGCCCCCTAGTGCACCTCCAACGAATTGCACCTAACCGACGGAACACCTGATGTGCCGGG
>JBHHWH010000178.1:0-1938 GCA_046756405.1 Acidimicrobiia bacterium
ACTTTACGAGCGGGGCGTACAAGATCCGCACGACCGAGTCGGGGTACGTCCCCCTGGACCAGGATCTCTTCAAGGTCATTACGGACGGGATGCCGGGCACCTCAATGCCGGCCTGGCAGATTCTGCCGGAGCAGGATCGGTGGAACCTGGTCGCTTACCTGAAGACGTTTGCCTCGGACGACTTCGAGGAGGAACCGGAAGTGGTCGAGCTTCCCGAAGAGGTCTCCTCCTCAGAGGAGTCCATCGCGCGGGGTAAAGAGATGTTCGAGGCTATCGAATGCAACAAGTGCCACGGGAACGCGGGCCGGGCCGATGGCCCGTCGGCTCCCGAGCTCGAGGACGACTGGGAGAATCCTATCCGCCCGGCGAACCTGACCAAGCCCTGGACCTTTAGGGGAGGGAGTAGCGCCCGGGAGGTCGCAACCCGCCTGGCTACCGGCCTCATGGGCACCCCTATGCCCTCGTTCATCGATAGCGTGGAGTTCCCGGAGGACATCTGGCACCTGGCCAACTACGTCAAGTCGCTCGGACCGGACAACCCCAGCTTCGCCACTATTCTCCCGGTCAAGGCGTTGGAGGGGGAGATCCCTGGGGACCCGAACGCCCCGTTCTGGAGTAACCAGGCGCCGGCCCACTTTCCGCTGGCCGGCCAGGTGATCGTGGATTCCCGGAACTTCGCCCCGTCCATTGACATGATAACGGTCCGGGCCGTCCATTCGGAGGCTGAACTGGCCTTCCACCTGACATGGGACGACCCGACAGCCTCGACCCCGGACCCGGAGCGGAAGACCTTCCCTGACGCGGTGGCTCTGCAGTTCCCCGTTGAGTCGCCGGCCGGCCTCGAGCGCCCCTATGTGCTCATGGGAGATGGGAGCAGGCCCGTCTACCTCCTGCAGTGGACCTCGGATGGGGGGGTGGGGGAGGCTAACGCCTCGGGGGTCGGGAAGCTGGCACCCCAGGCTGCCGGGGCGGTGCAGGCCAAGGGCTCGGCGGTCTTTTCCGACGGCCAGTACCGCCTAGTCATCAAGCGCCCGCGTACGACCCCTGATCAGAGCGACACGGCGTTTGTCGCCGGGCAGTTCCTCTCGGTGGTCTTCATGGCCTGGGATGGCGGGGCCGCCGAAACCGGCAGCAAAATGTCCTTCTCGTCGTGGTATTATCTCAGGCTGGAAGAGCCGGGCTCGATGCGAGCGTATGTCATTCCTCCGCTGGCAGTCTTGATCGCCGTGGGGCTCGAACTCCTGCTGGTGCGCCGCGCGCGGCAGACGGAACTAGGGAGGTTAGGGAGGAGCGATCGATGACTAAGTGGATGGTTGGAACCGGGGCATTGGTCCTGGCGGCCGTGCTCATCATCCCGGGGACCTCGACTGAGGTCACCGGTCAGGGCGGAGGGACGGTCGTGGGCGAGGTGAAGTTCGCCGGGACCCCGCCGAAGCCCAAGGTCCTCAAGGTCAATAAAGACACCAAGGTTTGCGGGAAGAGAAAGCAGTCGGAAGCACTGGTGGTCGGGGCAAACAAAGGCGTGCGGTGGGCGGTGGTCTCGCTCACCGATGGCAAAGGTCCTGTCGCGAAGCCGAAGAAGAACCCTGTCCTGGACCAGAAGGGGTGCCAGTTCGACCCACACGTCCTGCTGGTGCCGGCCGGAGCCAAGGTGAATGTCCTGAATCCGGACGGGGTGCTCCACAACATCCACTCCTTCCCCACGGTCAACCGCTCGATCAACAAGGCCCAGCCCAAGTTCAAGAAGAAATTGGCTGTGAGGTTCGGCAAAAAACCTGAGATCATCAAGGTGCAGTGTGACGCCCATAGCTGGATGTCGGCCTGGATCGTGGTGATTGGGCACCCGCACTACGCGGTGACCGACGAGGCCGGCGCGTTCCGGCTCGACAACGTGCCGCCCGGGAAACACAAGGTGGAGGTCTGGCACGAGAGCCTGGG
>JBHHWH010000179.1:0-1891 GCA_046756405.1 Acidimicrobiia bacterium
GAACGCTTCCGGGCGTCCTCCCGAGACTCATCCCGGTCGTCGCCCGGGAGGCCATCGAGCTGGCCCCATTCCGGGAGACCGCCTACGCCCGGCTGATAGAAGCTCACCTCGCCGCCGGCAACCGGGCTGAGGCGCTGCGGGTCTACGAGGAAGTGAGGAGCCTCCTCGTCGACACCATGGGAGTGGAGCCAACCGAACGGGTGCAGGCGCTCTACGAGCAGGCCCTCGGCTGACGACTCCGGACTCTGGGATCCGCCCCGGCCTGGTGGGCTGAGGCCCATGAACCGCATGAGGTCTTGTCTCCGGGCCTCTCCCTTGCCGGCCGGCTCGATCAGGCGCTTGTCGCCACTTGAGTCAACACCTTTCCGGTCTCCCTCACCTCGACTTTGAGGTTCGCACCCTGGCGGTTTCCCGGCGAATGAAGGACACTCGCTTCGGGGCCACGGCTGAAGGCGCGCCCAAACCCCAGAACGACCTACAGAGGAGGCGGTGGTGAACGAGCACAAGTACCGGGAGTCGGAGCAGCTTCTGTGGGCCTGGGCCGGTCTGGAACCCACCGAGACCTGGGTCACCCTCAGCCACACCGGAACCAGGGTGAGGATCCAAGAGATAGGGAGAGGCGAACCTGTGCTGTTCATTCACGGCGGTCCCAACGCCGGGGCCACCTGGGCGCCGATGCTCAAGCACTTCAGGGGTTTCCGCAGCTTGGTCGTCGACCGTCCCGGGACGGGGCTGAGCGAGCCCTATCCGGTCACCGCCGCCAACCTGGCCTCCTTCGGCGCCGGATTCGTCGGCGCTGTTCTCGACGGTCTCGGGCTGGAGAAGGCCCATGTGGTGGCGTCGTCGTTCGGAGGGCATCTGGCGCTGCGTTCCGCCGCTGCCCATCCGGAGCGGTTCCGAAAGATGGTGCAGATGGCGGCCCCTGCCGCTGCTCCCGGCCAGAGCTATCCGCCGTTCATGAAGTCGCTGAAGTCGAAGCTGGGGCGGACGATGATGAACCTGTTCCCGCCCAGCCGTCGCATCAACATGAACATCCTGCGTCAGATCGGCCACGGAGCCAGCATCGACGCCGGGGTCATCCCCGAGATTTTCTTCGACTGGTACATGGACCTGGCCCGGCATACGGACACGATGCGAAACGACGCCGAGATGATCGGCGCCGAACTGCTCCCCAAGGTCGAAGCGGTCTCCCTCACCTGGGAGCTGCTGGCTTCGGTGACCACCCCGACGCTGTTCCTGTGGGGCGCCGACGACGGCTTCGGGGGAGAGGACCACGCTCGAGACGTTGCTGGCCACATGCCCGACGCCGAGTTGGTGATGATCCCTAAGGCGGGCCACCTCCCCTGGCTAGACGTACCCGAGCTGGCCGCCGCCAAGACCGCCGAGTTCCTCACCGGCGAGGCTCGGTCCGGGGCAGGGGACGCCTCCCAAGAGGCGACTCCCTAGGTTGGTTCCGATGGTCGAGAGCGCACCGGCAATCGCCACGGCCGGCTGGGCACCACCGTCGAAGGGGGTGGGAGCCGTGGTGGGAGTGGTGGTGGTATTCGCCTTCACCATCGCCCACAACATCTTCATCACCGACATCTGGTTCAACGTGATTCCGATGCTCATGGCCGGCGTCCTCATCGGGTTCTGCCTGGTGTGGAGCTACCGCAGCGGGGTTACCGAACACAGCACCGGGGCCTGGCTCGGATACAACGCCCTCCATGTGGCGGAGATGGTGGTCCTGGGAGCGGTCTCGTTTCTCGTCTTCCGACCTCGGTTCACCATGGCGGAGCTGCTGGTCGCTCCCGACGCCTTCGATCAGCTCATCAGCCCGTCGATGCCGCTGATCCTCGGAGCCATGGCTGTAGGGACCCTCGCCGTCTGGGCCTACTTCCGCTTCCGGGGT
>JBHHWH010000180.1:0-1885 GCA_046756405.1 Acidimicrobiia bacterium
CCTGCGACAGGACGGAAAGACCCCGGGACCTTTACTGCAGCTTGACATTGGAGTTCGTCATATGATGTGTAGGATAGGTGGGAGGCTGTGAAGCGGCCGCGCTAGCGGTCGTGGAGCCAATCTTGAAATACCACCCTTTGTATGATGGTCTTCTAACCTCGGTCCGTTATCCGGATCAGGAACAGTGTCTGGTGGGCAGTTTCACTGGGGTGGTGGCCTCCTAAAGTGTAACGGAGGCGCCCAAAGGTTCCCTCAGCCTGGTCGGCAATCAGGCGTTGAGTGCAAGGGCACAAGGGAGCTTGACTGCGAGACCTACGAGTCGAGCAGGTTCGAAAGAAGGGCCTAGTGATCCCTCGGCGGCACGTGGGTGCGCCGAGGCCAACGGCTAAAAGGTACCCCGGGGATAACAGGCTCATCCCGCCCAAGAGTCCATATCGACGGCGGGGGTTGGCACCTCGATGTCGGCTCGTCTCATCCTGGGGCTGAAGCAGGTCCCAAGGGTCGGGCTGTTCGCCCGTTAAAGAGGCACGCGAGCTGGGTTTAGAACGTCGTGAGACAGTTCGGTCCCTATCCGTCGCAGGCGCAGGAGATTTGAGGAGAGCTGTCCCTAGTACGAGAGGACCGGGATGGACGTACCTCTGGTGTGCCAGTTGTCCTGCCAAGGGCACGGCTGGTTTGCCACGTACGGAACGGATAAGCGCTGAAAGCATCTAAGCGCGAAGCCGCCTCCGAGATGAGATCTCCCACCGGGTAAAACCGGGTAAGACCCCTGGTGAGAACACCAGGTTGATAGGCCGGAAGTGGAAGCGCAGCAATGCGTTCAGCTGACCGGTACTAATAGGTCGAGGGCTTGGATTTGAATACCGCGACCGATCGTGCTCGCTATGGAGTGCTCGAAGAGCGCTCACGGGGTTTCGGTGGCCATAGCGGCAGGGACCCACCCGTTCCCATTCCGAACACGGAAGTTAAGCCTGCCAGCGCCGATGGTACTTGGGTCGTGAGGCCCCGGGAGAGTAGGTCGCCGCCGAACATCATTGAATTGAGGCCGCCGGGGAGCGGCCTCAATCGCGTTCTGTCACCCCATCATCGAGGCTGTCGAGCCATCGCCACATGCCGGTGACGTGCATTGGCCAGAAGGTGTTCTTGTCATACGTGTCCACCATCTCTTCGTCGAAGCCCTCGTCGCGGTATCCGCTCAGCACCCAATCGCGTAGCTGATCGGCAGCGGTCTCCTCGTCGCGGGGGAGGGCGGCCGCATATCGGAGCCAGTCGTCGAGGCGCTGCTCGGCCTCATCAAAGGCACGGGAGGGATTGGAGTGGACGCCGAAGTGAGCAAAGCCGAGCCACTGCGGCTCCCGCTCGGCCATGCGGTGCAGCTGCGCAACCAAGGCGGGTGGGTCGAGATCGGGCGGAGGCGTGTTCGGCTGAACCAGGTGGCCATGGGGGAACGCCAAACCGACCGCGTCGCCGACGAACATGGCACCGGTTCCCGGATCGCTGACCACCACGTGGTGAACGGCGTGACCCGGGGTGTACATCACCTCCAACGCGGTGCCGTCGCCGAGGGGGATGGTTGAGCCTTCCGCGAGCACGTGCAGCCGCCCTCGATCGATGGGTTCCATCGGCCCCCACATCTGAGCCATACCGTCCTCGCCGTAGATGCGGGTAGCGGACTTCCACAGGCGAGCCGGATCGATGAGGTGCCGCGCCCCGGCGTCGTGGACGGCCACCCGTGCCCCGGGAAACTGCCGGGCGAGGTGACCTGCCCCGCCGGCATGATCGAGATGTATATGGGTGACGGCAACGGTGGCGACATCGCCGATGCCGAGGTGATCCAAGGCGTCGGTGAGGTACGGCAACGTCACCGAGGGGCCACACTCGATGA
>JBHHWH010000181.1:0-1864 GCA_046756405.1 Acidimicrobiia bacterium
ACCTCATAGCTTTGTGTTGGTTCCACCATCAGATCGTCGTCCACCACAAGGGCTTTACCCCCTACCGCCATCCTGAACACGGCAGGATCAGATTCCGGCCCCCAGAACGAGGACCCCCCGACTAGGCGGCGACCACGTTCTACTTCCCACCCTCAGCATCCACGTCAAGCCTCCCCCTAACACCAGCCGTTGGTGTCACTTCGGCGTGCCGCTGCACCGGTCACCGGGGAATCCGAGCTGACGCCAGGCCTCGTACACCGCCACCGCTGCCGCGTTGGAGAGGTTGAGGGAGCGCACCCCCTCCACCATGGGGAGCCGCACCCGTTCCGTCACCCAAGCCGCCCGTTGGATCTCCTCGGGCAAACCCACCGATTCCGGGCCGAACAGCAGAGCATCCCCCTGCTCGTAGCGGATTTCGGTGTAGAGCGCGGTGGCATCCACGGTGAAGGCGAACACCCGGCCCGCCTTCTTCGTGCACAGCCAGGCATCCAGGGAAGCGTGAACGGTGACCGTAGCCCGATCCCGATAGTCCATCCCAGCACGGCGGAGACGGGAATCGTCCATCGAAAACCCGAGAGGCCCGATGAGATGAAGGTTGGTCCCGGTGACCGCGGCGAGCCGCATGGCGTTCCCGGTGTTGGGAGGTATCTCCGGGGTGTAGAAGACCAGATCCAGCACGGTCAGAGATGGTCGAAGAGTCGCAGCTCCCGACCCTCGGCCTCGCGTAGACCCTCGTAGTCGACCTCGATCGCTTCGACTCCCCGGGCTTCGGCGAGGACGTACGCCTGGGGGGTGATCACCTCGGCGGCCAGGATTCCCCGCACTGGAGCCAGCCGCGGGTCGAGGTTGAGCCGTTCGATGTAGCGGACGAGCTGCTCGACCCCGTCGATCTCTCCCCGCCGTTTCACCTCCACGGCGACAGTTCCCTGCTGGGCGTCGGCGCAGAGGAGGTCCACCGGGCCGATGTCGGTGGGGTACTCCCGGCGCAGCAGGGTCAATCCCTCCTCGAGGATCCAAGGTTTGTCGGCGAGCAGCTCCTGGAGATGAGCCTCCACGCCGTCCTTTTCCAGACCGGGATCCTCGCCCAACTCAAAGGTGAGGTCTTTGAGAATCTCGCTGATCCAGATGGTGAGCTTCTCCCCTTTGGAGTTGGTCACCACCCAGCTGTCGTCGTGTACCTCAACCACATTGGGGGCCACCATCCAGTTGAGGGGCTTGGAGGCGTTCCCGTCGGAGTGAATGGCAAGAGTGCCGTCGGCCTTCACCATGATCAGGCGGGTGGCCTCAGGAAGATGGGCGGTGAGGCGTCCGGAGTAGTCGACGCTGCAACGGGCGATTACCAGTCTCACGAAGGGGTGAGCGTACTGCCGGCCGGGATGCGCCTGGCCACTACGGCGGCAGCCGCGAGCAGCCCAGCCGCGGTGAACCAACCCGGAGCGTAGGTGCCGAGGGTGTCCACCGAAAGCCCCATCAGCGGAGGACCCGCCGAATACCCGAGGAGGAAACCCAGAAGGACCATGCCGGTGGCGCGGCCGACTGACCCTGGCCCGGCCAGGTCCATGATCGCCAGCATCCCGACCGCGTTCCAGGCGACGGCTCCGGCACCGAGGAAGAACGCGCCGGCCAGGAGAGACCAACCGGGAATCACCTTCAAGGCGGCAAATCCGAGCACGACCCCGGACACCGTCGTTATACCGGCCAGGATCCGTAGCGTGCGACCGTGCCCCAGGCGTCGTTCGGAGACCGACGGCCAGGCGATCCGGGCAGCGACACCGGTGATTGCCGCCATCGCCAGCAGCGAACCAGCGGCGGTGGGAGACCAGCCGTGACCTTCTTCGGCGAAGAGGGGCAGAAAAGCCAGCAT
>JBHHWH010000182.1:0-1862 GCA_046756405.1 Acidimicrobiia bacterium
GCCGCTACCAGCGCCCATGTGCCAAACACGAGCCACTTGGACATCTTGGTCTGGGCTTCGATGGCTTGACGCTGGATTTCAGCGGCCTCTAGTACAGCCCTCGCCTGGAGCACTTCGAGAGTGTGTGAGGCGAACTGCTGGCGGGCCCGACTCGACTCGACATTGTTTTCCGCAGTTCGGTAGGGTTTTTCCACTATTGGGCCGGGCTTCAGCCCGTGGTGGAGTCGCTTTTCATGCGTTACACAAAGCTTTCGTTCCTAGCTGGCTGGGTGGCAGTCGCCCTTCTTGCCGTTGCTGGCTTCGCCGCGTTCGGAAATCCCGATCCCAGCCCGGACCAGATACGCACCGAGGCCGCCGCCGCCTCAATCGGTCACACAGCCGGCGCCTATGCCGGGGTCACCTTCGCCCTGCTAGGACGCCCGGCTGTCGACCTCAACACCTCGGATGAATCGACTACCGGGGTTTCTCTCGATCTGGAGACCCTAGAGGCGATCGCCAGCCAGCGGCCTGCGGTCGAAGGTGACGACCCCGAGGCCACGGAGAGCACCACCCCCATCACCTCGTCTGCCCTGGGATGGCTCTCCGAAGTTGAGGTTCGAGCCCTGGTCAGCCTCTACTTCCAGCCCGAGGACGTGAACCGGGCAGTTCGTATCGCCTGGTGTACCTCCCGCTTCGACCCCAATTCGGTAGACCGTCGCACCGGCGGAGTTGGCCTTTTCCACCACCTGCCGAAGTACTGGGAGGAACGTGCTGCAAAAGCAGGCTTCCCCGGTGCTGACCCCACCGACCCCGAGGCCAACGTGGCCGCCGCGGCCTGGGCCGTCTACGAAGGGGGCGGGTGGGACGTCTTCGCCTGTAGCGGCTAGGACTCACCTGAAGTCCCGCGATCTCACCGTCTGCACCCCCAAGGGTTCGAACTCCCGGGCCACCAGGTTGGTGACCCCGTCGTAGTACTCCAGCCTCCCGTGAATCACCAGAGCGGGGCTACGACGCACCAGTCGGCGGTGCTGGGCCCACACCTCGGGCAGCACCACCACGTTGAGGGGCCCGGTTTCGTCCTCCAGGTTGAGGAAGTAGACGCCCTTGGCGGTCTGGGGCCGCTGACGGTGGGTGACCACCCCCGCCACCTTCACCCGGGCCACGTTCCGCTTCACCTCCACCGCATCAGCCGCGGTAAGGCACCCGTCGAGGCGGTCTCTCACGAAACTCATCGGATGCCGCGGCGATACTCCTGTAGCCCAAAGGTCGGCGCGGTGGGTCTCCTCCTCGCCCATCTCCGGTAGCGGCGGCGCCTCCACTCCCGGGGCCAGGGGCAGCCGCTCCGGGTCGATCTCGGCCAGGGCCCCCGCGGCCCACATCCCCTCCCGGCGGCCCAGCCCGATCGACTCCAGCGCCCCGGCGGCGGCCAGCCCCTCCAGGGCGTCCACGTCGAGGCCGGTACGGAAGGCCAGATCCTCGGGGGAGGTGAACTCCCCGCCGAGGATGCGTGCCGCTTCGATGCGGGTGATCTCCGCCTCCCCCAGATTGCGCACATACCGCAGCCCCATCCTCACCGCCACCGCAGGTCGGATCGGATCGTCGATATGGCCCCTCCCCCTCCGCCAGCTCTGACCTAGATAGGTGACCACATCATCGGGGTCGGCTTCGATCGCCTCCAGGTGACAGTCATGCCAGGAGGCATTCACATCCGGGCCCAGCATCACCACCCCATGTCGCTGGGCGTCCTGGGCCAGGGAGTTAGGACTGTAGAAACCCATCGGCTGGGCGTTCAACAGCCCCGCTAGATACTCCGCCGGATAGTGAAAGCGCAGCCAGGCCGACATGTAGACGATGTAGGCGAAGCTCACCGAGTGGCTCTCCGG
>JBHHWH010000183.1:0-1840 GCA_046756405.1 Acidimicrobiia bacterium
TCGTCTTCGGTGGGGAGAGGGAGACCCCTGAAGGCGTAGGCGAGAGCTGACGGCGTGTTGGCGTTGGTACCGTCAGGGGTGAGGGTCAGCTTCCCCGCCAGATAACGGGACTGTACGTCGCTGATGGGGGTCTCGGTCGAATCACCCGGGGAGGCGTTTGTGGCGGTGATGATGTTCGTCCAGGAGGAATGAGTAGAGTCTTCAATGGCGGCAGGGTCGGTCGAGTAGGCGAGAACCACCTGAGCTCCTGACGGGACAGAGCCGGTTTGGAGCCTGGCACCCATCCAAGCCTTCGGGGCAGCATTGTAGAAGTCGGCCAGGGGGCCTATCAGGTAGCCGCTGGACGCGTAGGTGGTGTCCTCCCGGTAGAGGCCGCTGGAGGTCAGATTGACGAACAGCCTGTCATCGAATACGGCCAGCCCTTCCGCCACGCTGGACGCTCCGAGGATAAGGTCTCTGACTAGTCCTCCGGTCTCCAGGTGGTACCGCCACAGGTGAGTCTCGGTGCCATCTTCGATGAGAGCCGTCCAGATGGCCTCCCTGGTGGAGATGATCCGTTTGGGGCTCCTGTCCCTTGTTTCCGTCCCATCGCCCCACTGGCGGAGAACCTGGGCCTCTCTGAGGCGCAGGCCGATGAGGAGGGCCCGCCAGAGCCGACCGATCTTCCCGCCGGCGGTCGTGTCCTCGGAGGTTCCGATGAAGACGAGACCCTGGGCGTAGCCGAGAGCCGTGGGGACTTCCCCCTCTGTCCGGGTCTGGCCTTTCAGCGACAGCACTCCGTCTGTCTCCACGAAAGCGTAGATGTAGCCGTCGGATGCTGCGGCGAGGATGGCCCCTCCGGCGTCCACTACGTCATTCCAGGTCTCCCCGGAGGCGAGGGTATGGAGGAGGGTGGAAGTGGTGGTAGCCCCTGCCTCATAGAGGGTGGTGCCCTTCGCGGAGAGGATCCGGCCCTTCACCCCCCAGATGCGGTGGGCGTCCTGGTCGCTCCAATGGGTCCACGTCCCGGCGGCGTCCCGCTTGTGGATCCCGGACGTGTCGAAGGCTGCGTAGAGTTCGTCACCGAGACTGGCGAGGTCACGAATGGGTTCGACCGGTTGGCCGGCGTGAGGGTCTTCTACCGTCCAGGTGGGGGTGGTGGCGGTCGGGTCGGCGGTGCGATCCACCTGAGTATCGTCGGAGATGACCCCATAGAGGGCTCCGCCGAGACGCACCAGGGCCGACCGTTGGATTCCTGCAACATCCACAGCCCGGAGGAGAGACGTGGAGTGCAGCAGCTTGATCTCTTCGGCCTGGCCTGCCCGGGCTGGAGTGATGTCGATGTTGCGACTGTCCCAGAAGCGGGTCCAATCCCGTTCGGTGCTGTCCCGCCGGTGGGCACGGTCGAGGCCCTCCCCGCCGGAGAAGTTCGACCGGGAGAAGATCTCCCCGGATTCAGGCCGCATGTCCTCCGGGGTGGCGGAAGTAGACGGACCCTTCTGCTGGGGGTCTACCGTGTCGAAGCGTGCCTGCCGTCCTGGGCCGGCAGCTACCCGCAGGTAGAGACTGTCGGCGTCGGTTGGGCCGAACTCGATGAGAGCGTCATACCCCCAGGCTTCCGGGCGGGAGACGTTGGCTTTCGTAGGGAGGGGCAATTCACAGCACCTTCTCTACGACCTGTACGGCCAGTGTCCGTACATCCTGGGCCCGTGACCGGCGTTGGATGAGGAAATCCTGGTAGCGGAGCAGGGCGTTGGAGACGCTCTCCCCGGCCCCTGGGGGAAAGCCTTCCCGTTCCAGGGCTTCAGTAACGTATTCGACCGTAGCCGCGGTCACGTCCGCACCGCGGAGCAAGGAGGCA
>JBHHWH010000184.1:0-1759 GCA_046756405.1 Acidimicrobiia bacterium
GCTCGAGATGCTCTCCGAGTACGTGACCATCGGCATCCACAACTCCCGCCTCTACGAGGAGATCAGAGGCACCCGCGACTTCCTCCAGTCGATCGCGCAAAACTCGGCCGATGCCATCGTCACGGCGGATGTCCGCGGCTGGGTGACCTACTTCAGTCCGGGGGCCGAAGAGATGTTTGGCTACCGGGCTGAGGAGATCGTCGGCCAGCCTGTCGCAGCTTATTACCGGTCGGGCGCTGAGGAAGCCCGGGCCGTGATGGAGCGGCTCGGAGCCGAAGGGCGGATCAAAAACTACGAGACGGCCTTTCTCGCCAAGGACGGCCGGTGGGTGGAGGTCAATACCTCCATCTCCCTTCTGCGCGACGCGAGCCAAGCCGTTGTCGGCACAGTGGGAGTCATGAAGGACATTACCGAGCGCAAGCGGGTGGAAGAAGAGCTTCAACGGCAGCGGGAAGCCCGCGTGCAGAGCGAGAAGGTTGCGGTCATGGGTTCCATGCTGGCAGGGGTGGCCCACGAGCTGAACAACCCGCTGGGGCTGATCCTCGGTCACATCACTCTCTTCCGCGAAACGGCCGGCGACGGACCGCTCCTGCAGCGGGTAGACAAGATCGACCAGGCCGCGCAACGTTGCGCCCGGATCGTGAAAAACTTCCTTGCCCTGGCGCTCCAGCGCCCGCCGGAGCGTCAGCGGGTGCAGCTCAACCAGGTCGTCCGGGAAGCTGTGGAGCTGCTCGCCTACCAGCTTCGGGTGGACAACGTGGAGGTCACGCGGAATTTGGCCAAGGACCTCCCGGTGCTCTGGGCCGATCCCCACCAGCTGCACCAGGTGGTGGTCAACCTCATCTCGAATGCCCACCAGGCCATGCGCCAGAGTGCCCCGCCGCGCCGGCTCATCCTCAATACTCTGTTCGACCGCGAGCAGGGGCAGGTCTCGTTCGAGGTGGTCGACACAGGGCCCGGGATTCCACCCGAGAGCCAGTTGCGAATCTTCGAGCCGTTCTTCACGACCAAACCTGTGGGGCAGGGGACCGGGCTCGGGCTGTCCCTCTGCCAGGGGTTCGTCCAAAGTCACGGCGGCTCCATTCGGGTGGAGAGCCAGCCTGAGCGGGGCACCAGCTTCCTGATCCAGCTACCGGTGATTGAGCCGCCCGAGGCCGAGCTGGGAGCTGCCGAAGTTGAGGCGCCACCGCCCCCGAGGGGGAAGACGATTCTAGTGGTGGACGACGAGGCAGAAATAGCAGGCCTCTTGGCGGAAATGCTCCGCGCCGACGGTCACCAGGTGGAGACGGCGGCCGACGGGGCCGTGGCGCTCGTCAGGCTGCAGGAGCGGACCTACGAGGTGATCCTGTGCGACGTTCGGATGCCGGAGCTGGATGGGCCGGGTCTCTACCGGGAGCTGGAACGCTGCCATCCGGGGCTCCGCGAGCGGGTCATCTTTATCACGGGGGATGAGCTGGGCCCGGAGACCAGGGAGTTCCTGGAGGTGACGAGGGCTCCCAGGCTGGGCAAACCTTTTGACCGGCAAGATGTCCGCCGGGCGATTGAGTGGGTCCTGGGGGCCTCCGAGGAGATCCAGTGAGCGACCAGCGGCTGTAGCACCGCAAAGCTGGGACACACTTCCTCGGGGTACGGCGCGCCATCAGGTTGACTATGGTGCACCGTATTGTGGTGGGACTTGCCGAGAAGATCCTCGGCGGTCCAGGCGGTCATGGTCACCGCCGCCGGATCTGCAAACGTGATGTTTCCCTGTAAGTCCAGG
>JBHHWH010000185.1:0-1741 GCA_046756405.1 Acidimicrobiia bacterium
GGCCAGAGGAGAAATACTCCTCGATGGTCACCTTCTTGACCCCCTTGAAGGGCTCAAGAAGCTGGGTTGCATTGGTGAAGGTCGTCGTGTCAGCCATGGGTTGGCCTCCCTAGTCGCGCACGCCGAGCCAGTAAGTTGTCTGCTCGGCCCGGCCAGCTCTCGCTGCGCGGTAAGAGATCTCGGTGGCCTTGTAGACATCCTCCAGCGTTACCTCGCGGCCGCCCAGCCCGCAGATGAACCCGATCAGTGGTGGCCGATGGTCGGCGTTGTAGAGGGCCGCCCTCACCTCGGTGGCTACGACGCCTGACCCGAAGGGGGCTCCGAAGGAGTAGTCACGGTCGATCACCCCGATGGCTTTGGCCCGGCGGAGCGCTCCGGCAAGCTGCTCATAGGGGAACGGGCGGAACCAGCGCAACCGGATCAGCCCCACCTTCTTCCCCTCCTCGCGCATCTTGCGGATCGCCACTTTCACGGGAAGGGAGAGGGTCCCCATCCCCATCAGGATGATTTCCGCGTCCTCAGTCATGTACTCCTCGAACCACGGGTTCTCGGGGCCTCGGCCAAAGATCTTGCGGAAATCGGCGTACGCCTCCTCGATCACCGTGTAGGCCCGCTCGGTCGCCGCATTGTTCTGGCGACGGATCTCGATCACCCAATCCTCGTTCACCTGGGGGGCGACGGTGATGGGGTTGTCGGGATGGAGCAGGAGGTCGCCGCGATTGTACGGCGGCAGGAACTTCTCCACCAGGGCCTTGGACGGCACCCGGGTGAGTGCCTGCGAATGGGTCAGGAAGGCGCCGTCGGCGGAGATCGCGATGGGGAGGAGGACTCGCCGGTCCTCGGCCACCCGGTAGGCGATCAGCGTGGTGTCCAGCGCCTCCTGCGAGCTGTCGATCCAGCACAGCAGCCATCCCAGGTCCCTGACTGATAGCGCGTCGTTGTGCTCGACGCCGAACGCGCCCGGGTCGTCGAGGGCGCGGTTGCCGACCATGGCAACCATCGGCACCCTGAGCGCCGGCGTCACCGTGATAGCCTCCATGGCGTACATCCACCCTACCCCCGAGGAGCCGCAGAAGACGCGCGCCCCCACCGTGGAGGCGTGCTTGACGACCTCGAACTGGCTGTGCTCCCCCTCGGCGACGATATACTCGGCCACGAGCTTGCCGTTGGCGATCTTCTTCGCGATGGCCTGCATGACCGTGTCATAGGGCCTGATGGGGTACGCGGTGACGACGTCGAGGTCGGCGAGCGTCAGGGCCTCGGCGACAGCCTCGCTGCCGGAGATCAGCATCTCCTGTTCTTGAACGGCGGCCGAAGCCGCTTGGGTTACCACTGACATGAACCCTTCCTCCCCTCGGTCAGGCGAGGCGCCCTGAAGCTGGGGCGGCCCTCGTGACGAGTGCTCACGACTTCTCGTCCGGGCCGGTCGAGACCAGCCCCTTCCGAGCAGCGTTCTCTCCCGGAATGCCGCTGGCAAGGGGCGCCCCACCCAGCTCCAGCTCGCCCAAGCTGAGCTCCTGTTCGTACTGTCCGCGGTAGCGGAAGCCGTGGGAGCGGCCGACGTGGACCTTGTCGGCGATCTTCGCCCCGAGCCAGGCTTTGTAGCCTTCCTTGTCCTTCCGCCACATCTCCCACTGGCTGGCGTTGTCATCGAAGGCGGCCTCGCTCACCATCGTGATGCAGTTATCCACCGGGCACACCGCCTCGCAGACGCCGCAGCCGCAGCAGGACTCCATGTTGG
>JBHHWH010000186.1:0-1716 GCA_046756405.1 Acidimicrobiia bacterium
TGTCAGGTCTTCCCGCAGCTGTGGCATGGCGATACGATCACCGAGAAGACACTTGGCCTGCAGGAGGCATCAATCGGGCTGCTCGACATCGACACTCCTCCGCTCATAGTGGGTGGCCTCAGCGATCCGGTCCTAGGAGTCGCAGCCCGCCACGCTGACATTTGGAACGGCTCCGCCGACAACCTTCATAAGTGGGCTCGGAACGCCGTACGACTCGACGAGGCGTGCAGCCGGAGCGGCAGGAACCGGCAAATCGAGAAGGAGGGCCAACTCTTCGCCGACTCTTTTGCCCAGAACGACCGCTTCCCCGGACTCCGGGATCATCTCGACTCTCTGCAAGCCTCCGGTGCAACCCGAGCGGTCATAGTCCTCCATCAAATCCGAGGGCCTCAGGCTGTCGAACAGCTCGCGGAAGCGGTGCTCTGACCACACCCACGAGGTGCTATCTCAGGTAGCGCATATGTGCTGCTGCCTCAAGGGGTGAACGCAACACCATGGCGAGTTGAGAGCTCGTGTGGAGGTTGCGATGCGAAGGTTCACGGAGGCGGAGATTGCCGAGGTTTGGGATCGGCGGCAGGCGGGTGAGCCGACCCGTTCGATAGCCCGCCGGTTGGGCAGGAACCCGTCGTCTATTCGTCGGTTGTTTGAGGACACCGGTGGAGTTCGTCCAGCTCGGCGGCGTCGGGCAGAGCGGCATTTGTCGTTGAGGGAGCGGGAGGAGATCTCCCGAGGGGTGGCTGCAGGGGATTCGGTGCGGGCTATTGCTTCCCGGCTGGCCCGGGCGCCTTCGACGGTGTCCCGGGAGTTGGATCGTAACGGCGGCCGGGACCGGTATCGGGCGCATCGGGCGGACCGGGAGGCGTGGGCGAGGGCCCGTCGACCGAAGCCCTGCAAACTGGCCGCCAACCCGCAGCTGCGAAAGGTGGTCGAGGAGCAACTGGAGGACCGGTGGTCGCCGGAGCAGATCTCAGGGTGGCTTCGGGGGGCATACCCTTCCGATGAGGGAATGCGGGTGTCACACGAGACGATCTATCTGTCGTTGTTTATTCAGGGCCGGGGAGCGTTACGCAGGGAGCTTTCTACCCACCTGCGCACCCGGAGGGCCAACCGACAACCGAAAGGCAAACAGCCGCCTTCGGGCAAGGGCCAGATCGTTGATCCGGTGATGATCTCCGAACGGCCCGCCGAGGCTGAGGACCGGGCAGTGCCCGGGCATTGGGAAGGCGACCTGTTGATGGGCAAACGCCAGACCGCGATCGGCACGCTGGTGGAACGCTGGTCCCGATATGTGATGCTGTTCCCCCTCCCCGATGGCAACTCGGCTGAGGCGGTAAGGAACGCGCTGGCTGCCACCATTCAGCGGCTGCCGGAGCACCTGTGGCGGTCATTGACCTGGGATCAGGGCAAAGAAATGGCCCAACACGCCCAGTTCAGCATCGACACCGGCGTCCAGGTCTTCTTCTGCGACCCAAGGAGTCCCTGGCAGCGGGGATCGAACGAGAACACCAACGGGCTGCTACGCCAGTACTTCCCCAAGACCACCGACATGTCCGCCCTGACACAAGCCGACCTCGACGAAGCCGCACGGTCCCTCAACAGAAGGCCTCGACAAACCCTCGACTGGATGTCACCCTCAGAGAAACTCGCCCAAACGTTGCAATGACCCCCTGAGACCACCCCGGATATGCGCTAGCTGAGAGTGGTTGAGTAGATCGA
>JBHHWH010000187.1:0-1680 GCA_046756405.1 Acidimicrobiia bacterium
GCCGCCCTACCGGCGGTGGTGGCTCGTGGAATCCCTGGTCCATGTCACCATGCCAATCTCCATTCATCGAGATCTATCGATGGGAATGAACCATCGATGTTCTTCGATTAATCCCGATGGAGGTACCGAAGAGTGTCAGAAACCAGACAGACCGCCGATGCGCCTAGCTGCGCCTGCTGCGTTGCCGTGGAGACCGAGCCGCTGGACCCTGAGGTGGCTGCGGACCTGGCCGCGGGATACAAAGCCCTGGGTGATCCGCACCGGGTGACCATCGTCCAGCTCCTCGCCGCCGCCAGAGGCCCGGTGTGCGTCGTGGATATCGAACATCACATTCCCTTAAGCCAATCGACTGTCAGTTACCACCTGAAAGCCCTGGTCGAGGCGGGAATCCTGGAGATGGAGAAGCGGGGACGGTGGAGCTACTACCAGGTGGTGCCCGATCGCCTGGCAGCGTTGGGCTCTTCGCTGGGGCACCTGGCGTCAGAGGCACTGCTCCCGGGCCTGAGCCTCGGTGAGTCCGAAGGAGGCCACCTCCGGGTCGGTGAACACGGCGTGGGGCACCAGCCGGTGTCCGCTGCTGATCTCCTCCCCCTTGAAGAGGTGCCGTGACAGCAGAGCGGCGGCGTCCCGGGCAGTGTGGGTGAACATGGGCGGACCGATCACGTCGCCGATGGCATAAGCTCCTACGGCGGTGGTGGCGTAGCCGTAGTCGACGACGACGAACCCCCGCTCGTCCACTTCGACCCCTCCCTCTTCCAACCCGAGGCCGGAGGTGTTGGGGGTCCGCTCCGCTGCTATCAGCAGGTGGGAGCTGGCGATCTCCACCCTCGTGCTCAACGACCACCGAGCTGTCATCGGTCCGCCTCACCCCGGTCATAGCGGAATCGGTCACCACATCGATGTCCTCCGCCTCAAGAGCCTCCGTCACTGCCTCGGAGACGGCGGTCTCCTCGGCGGGGAGCAGTCGGCCGGCCCGTTGGAGCGCCGTCACCCGGGCGCCGAAGCGGCGAAGCATCTGGGCGAACTCATAGCCCACATAACCCCCACCCACCACGATGAGGTGGTCCGACATCTCGGTGAGGTCGAGGGCTTCGGGGGAGGTCAGGTAGCCGGATTCGGCGATCCCTGCCACGTCGGGGATCGTGGGATGGGCAGCGGTGTTGATCACTATCCGATCGGCCTGGAACACTCGGCCGTTCACCGCCACCGTGCGTTCGCCTATAAAGCGGCCCACGTCCTCGACCAGGGTCAGGTTCTCCGAGCGCTCCACAGCCCGGTAGGAGCCGCCCCTAATCGCGTCGACGACCCTGTTCTTACGCTCTACGACCGCAGCCAGGTCCACCCCGACAGCGACGACGGTCACCCCGAACTCGGCGGCCCGGCGGGCCAGGTGGGCGACCTTGGCGGAGTGGATCATCGTCTTCGTGGGGATGCAGCCCCGGCTGAGGCAGGTCCCACCCAGCAGCCCCTTCTCCACCAGCACCGTCGCCCCGCGTCGAGCCGCCCGCAATGCCACCGGCAGGCCGGCCATGCCACCCCCGGAGCAGGAGGGTGGCCACCTTCTCCTGTTCCATCTCTTGTTCCATTCTCCGATCCTTTCAAACTGCCCACAACCAGGAGTGACAGCTCCCGGCGCGATTTCGGGGCCCCTCAAGAGGAGGAGCCCCGATGGTGCGGGTC
>JBHHWH010000188.1:0-1664 GCA_046756405.1 Acidimicrobiia bacterium
CTACGGACCGTTTTGGCCTGAAAACCCGCACAGAAAGTTATCCACAACCCTTCTGGGGTGAAATAGGGGTGCTTGATGGGGTGTGTGGGCGCGTTGGGTTGGGTTGGGGTGGTAGCCGTGTGGGGTTTGGATGGGTTGTGGGTGTTAGGCGGCGGTCTGCTCCAGGGTGACCTGGTAGCCGAGTGCTTCGAGCTGGCGGGTGAGATGGCGGGCTTGTCCGTCTCGGTCGCGTTGTTGGAAGTGGTCGGGTCCGAGGTCGTGGTAGGTCTGGCCGGTGGTGAGGAGATGCCAGCAGATTCCGAGGATGGTGTTGGCGACGGCGATGATGGCCTTGTTGTCTCCGCGGCGTCGGCGGATTCGCTGGTAGTGGGCGGATAGGTAGGTGTTTTTGGTTCGGGCGGCGGCGCGGGCGGCTTCGATGAGGTGACGTCTCAGCCAGCGGCCTCCTTTGCGGGTGCCGGCGGGTCTGCGTTTGCCGGCGGATTCGTGGCTGGCGGGAGCAACACCGGCCCAGGCGCACAGGTGGCCGGGGGTGGGGAACCGGCTCATGTCGGCTCCGGTCTCGGCGACGATCACCTCTGCGGTGAGCCGGGAGATCCCGGGGATGGTCTCCAACAGGCCGATGGCGGCTTCAAAAGGGCCCATCCGGACTATCACCTCCTCGGACAGGGTTTCGATCGACTGGTCGAGAAAGTCGATGTGGTCGAGGATCTGTCGGCACACCACCGCATGGTGAGATCCGAACATGCCCTCCATCGCCTCGATAAGAGCGGGGACCTTGGGACGCATCCTGCCTTTGGCCAGTTCGGCCAGGACCGTGGGGTCGGTCTCTCCGGCGATCAGCGCTTCGATCATGGTTCGACCCGACTGGGTTAAGACCTTCGACGCCACCGAGGACAGTTTGATCCCGGCGTCCTGGAGGACCTTGTCCAACCGTTGGATCTCCCTGCTTCGAGCATCGACTTGGGTTTTGCGGTAGCGGGTCAGCTCCCGCAGCTCCCGGATCAGAGGAGGAGGCACAAACGAAGGCCGGATCATGCCATGAGCCACCACATCGGCCAGCCACTCAGCGTCGGCCATGTCGGTCTTACGGCCCGGCACGTTCTTGACATGCTGAGCGTTGACCAGCCACACCTCCTCGAACAGTCCCTCGATCCGATAGAACACCGGCTTCCAATACACCCCAGAGGCCTCCATCGCCACCGTGGTCACATTCCGGTCAACCAGCCAGTCGGTCAGCTCGGCTACCCCCCGGGCAGTGGTAGCGAACTCGGCCTTCTCCACCCTCGGCTCACTCTCCCCCTCCTCTCTCACCTCGGCACAGGCGGTCACCGAATCCCGATGCACATCCAGACCAGCCACCCGATCACGGATCCGTCTCATCATCTTCTCCTCTCCACCAGCGGCGGTTCCGCGCCCGCCGCCGCCGGGGAGAGACCCAAACAGCCCGAATCTGGGGTACGTGCTCTACGGCAACAATCAATGGTCCCTCGGCCTCCGCAACCAGACTGTGCTCGAGCTCACACGCTTCAAGAACGACACGGCGACCACGCCCAGCAGCAGCGAGCCCCTATTTCATACACCATGGTGACACCCCGCGTCATATCGACTGTGCGGGTTTACGGACCGTTCTGGCCTGAAGACCCGCACAGAACGGTTGTGGA
>JBHHWH010000189.1:0-1648 GCA_046756405.1 Acidimicrobiia bacterium
AGATGAATTCGAAGTCCGCAACCCCAGTGGAGTTGGTGTTGCGGAAGTAGACCAGGCCGGTGGACTCCCGGTGCAGCCCGATCGTGTCGATACCGTCGCTGTCGAAGTCGCCGACGAAGGGCTTATCACCAGGGTTGCCGAAGAAGAACGAGTACTCGGCGGCGCCCAGTCCGCCGTCGTTGGAGCCCAGCTTGTTGATGATGTAGAACTTGCCTTCGGAGGGGCGGTAGATGGAGACGGTGTCGCAGCCGTCGCCGTTGAAGTCGCCCGCCACGGGGAAGTCACCGGGGTTGCCGAAGAAAAACGAGATATCGGCTACACCCTGAGTGTTCGAATTCCTCAGATACACGTAGCCGTCGGACTGGCGGTAGAGGCCGAAGGTCTCCACCCCGTCGCAGTCCCAGTCACCGGAGAAGGGGATGTCACCCGGGTTGCCGTAGAAGAAGGAGCTGCCCGCGGTGCCTGAGGAGGCGTGAGTCCAGATGTGGAACTTCCCTCCCCCGTCCTGGAAGGCCACGGTGTCACAGTCCTTGCCGTCGGGACAGAGGTTGGTCTCGCCGCCGGCGATGCTGAGGGTGCCGGGTCGGAACCAGTCGGTGAGGGGCCACTGGTAGGCGGTGCTCCCCGAGTTCATTCCGTTCTTCCACCCGCCGTTGACCACCGGCGGTATCCAGATGCGCCAGTCGGTCTCGCCGGATAGCGACGAGTTGTCGAAGTTGAAGTAGATGACAGCCACCACGTGGGGGTTGGAGGCGGCCCAGGCGAACATGTCCTGGATCCACTGGTCCTTCGAAGTCGACGGCCAGGCGGCGGTCTGGGCGATGACGATGGGCTTGGTGGGGAACCAGGTGCTGAGGTCGGCGACGGTGCCGCCCATCACCTGGTAGACGGTGTCGGTTCCGTTCCACCGGTAGGCGGAGACTCCGATGACGTCGACGTAGGCATCGCCCGGGTAGTAGTCGGTGAGGTCGCCGCAGCCTGGACTGGTCCAGCCGTTGGGAGCGAAGGCGAAACGGACCTGGGTCTCGTCGATGCCCCGGCCCTTGAGGATGTCAACGATCCGCTTGTAGGCCAGCTTGAAGTTGGCCGGGTCGCAGCCGTAGGGGGTCCAGTCGCCGTTCATCTCCTGGAGCGGGGCGAGGACCAGGCTGCGGCCTTCTCCCTTGTCCAAGTACTGCTCCAGGTGGCCGGCCCACTCGTTGATCTTGGCGTCCCAAGAACCCGAGGCGATGGAAGCCGCGGTGGCGGGGATGGTGAGGTTGGCGAATGGGGTGGCCTGTCCCTTCCATACCTCTTCGAGCATCTCCCGAGTGTTGGACCAGCCTGGGGCCACACCGTCGTTCTCGTTGACCGAGTTGAAGGTTCCTCCGAAGGTGACCCGCTTGCCGGTGGCGGAAGCTAAGGCGTCGAGATCCGAGGAGGCGAAGAACTCCGAGGAGTAGATGCCCCCGTGGACCTGGCCGGTCCCGTCGATGGTGACAGCCTGGGCAGAGACGGGTGGCACGAAGTAGACGACGCTGGTCAGCAGGGCCAGCGTCAGAAGGGAGGCCACCTGACGATGCATCGGAGTTTCTATCGGTACAAGCTGGGGATCTCTTGAGCGGACCTGGGAAGCCCGCGGAGGCTATGAGATATCGCCCGGCTAGCG
>JBHHWH010000190.1:0-1581 GCA_046756405.1 Acidimicrobiia bacterium
TCCGGTGCGTCTGATTTCGTGATAGAGATCCGTCGATTTCTAACCCAACGTTGGGAGGCTGTGGGCCTGACCCTGAGGAGGGTGTGAGTATGAGTAATCAAGCGGTTCCGGGTCGTCGGAAGCGGCGGCTGTTGTCTCCGGAGGAGAAGTGGGAGGCGTTCTTGGAGGTGACCTCCCAGGAGCTGTCCCAGGCTGACACCGCCCGCAAGTGGGGGGTGGACACGTCGGTGGTGATCAAGCTCCGTCGGGATGCCAAGGACGCGGCGTTGGCGGCGTTCGCTGCTGCTCGGCCGGGCAGGTCGCGTGATCCTCGTGACGTCGAGATCGAGATGCTGAGAGCTGAGATCGCCCGGCTGACCGACGCGATCAAGGAACAGGCGATCGAGTTGGCGTTGATCAGAGGAAAATCGCGTTGGGCCTGAACCTCGCCCGGGTCCCCCGTCGCTGCTCAGGCGAGGTCAAGGAAGGCTTGTTGAAGCTGATCGACCAAGCCACCGAGGCTGGCTGGCCTCACGCTCGAGCGTGCCGCGCGTTGGGTGTCTCCGACGTGCGAGCGCACCGTTGGCGAGCCCGGCGCCGCGCCGTCGGCACCCTCACCGATCTGACTCCGGGCGGCAACCCGGTCCATCGGATCCTCGATTGGGAACGCCAAGCAGTGTTGGATCTGGTCGAAGAGTGGGGACCTGTCGACCGCACCCACCGCAAGCTGGCGCATCGGGGTTCCTACCTGGGCGAAGTGTTCGTGTCTCCTTCGACACTGTTACGCATCACAGACGACGCTGGAGTGACCCTCCCGGGTGAGCGGGTCCGACCGTCCCGGCCTGCGCCGGTGCTGCCGGAGATCCCCTGGGAACCCAACCGCATCTGGATATGGGACGCCACCCACTTCACCAGATGCGACCGCAGCGTCTATGCCATTGTGGATGTCGTCTCGAGGTTCTGGATCGAGACCCTCGTCACCACCGAACAGACAACCACCCAGGTGCAGCTGCTGTTCACCACCGCCCTCGAATCCCAAGGGCTGTTGGACGCAGAGGGCCGGCCGATCCGCCGACCCCATGGCGGGACAGGAGACGGGGAGGGCCCGGTGTTGGTGGCCTGGTCGGATAACGGACCAGAGATGAAAGCCGGCGACACCCGCACCTTCATGGCGCTCATGGCAATCACCCAGCATCACGGACGGCCCCACACTCCCACCGACCAGGCACCCATCGAGTCGTTCTTTGGGCATCTCAAAGGCGAGTGGCCCCACCTGACCACGATCACCGACCCCGCCGTCCTCGACGTCGAGCTCGGGAGGGTTCGGGTCGAATACAACACCGTCCGGCTCCATGAAGGGATCGGCTATGTCACCCCCGACGACGAACACTCCGGAAGAGGATCTGCCATCCGACGGCGACGATCAACCGGGATGAAGAACGCACGACGTGATCGGATCGACTACAACAGAAACAACCCGCCCCAGCCCCGACCATGAATTGGGTTAGAAAACCAGCGACCTCTATCAAAGAGTCAGATACACCTCAATCGAGATCCACCGACGTCAACACGACGAAACCCTGACCCTCCTCACCGTCGCCG
>JBHHWH010000191.1:0-1580 GCA_046756405.1 Acidimicrobiia bacterium
TCACCGGCGAGTCGGGACAGGTGAGATTGAAGGGACATGACCGGGCTGAGGTTAGATACCCCAGGGGTGCATCTTGTCAAGCCGCGTGGGGTTGTCGGTGGGCCCAGGCGGTGTGTTCGTCGTATCGGGTTTGGTGTCGGAGGCAGCCGTGGAGGATGCCGACGAGGCGGTTGCCGAGTGCTCGGAGTGCTTGATGGTGGAGGTCGCCTGCTGCTCGCCGCTGGTCGTAGAACTGGCGGCATCCGGGGCTTTGTTGCAGGGAGCAGAATGCCCACTGGTCGATGGCGTTGTAGAGCCGCCGGTTGCGTATGTGACGGGCGAGGACGGCTCGTTTCTTTCCTGATGCCACGGTGATCGGCGACGTTCCGGCGTAGTTCTTGCGAGACTTGGCGTCGGCGTAACGGTCGGGGTCGTCCCCGAACTCGCCGAGCGCCCGGGCGCCGAGCACATCACCGAGTCCTGGCATGGAAAGGTAGATGTCGGCGTCCGGGTGCTGTCTAAAACGGTCGGCCAGGGTCGTTTCGAGCTCTTCGATCTGGCGGTTCATCTCGGCGATGACAGAGACGGCTGCTCTGGTGGTGGCCGAGAACGCGGAGACGACCGGCTCTGACGCAGCGAGCTGGTCGGTGCGGAGAGCCGTCTGGATCTTTTCGGCCCTGCGGTCGAGGTTGCGTTGCCGGCCTCCCCGGGCCAGCACCGATCGGATCTGAGCGATGCTCAGTCGTGCACCCACGGCTGGTGTCGGTGCCCGTTCCAGAACAGCCAGCGTGTCACGGTCGACCAGGTCGCCGAAGGCTTCCAACGCTGCCGGGTAGTACTCACGGAGAGCATTACGAAGCTGGTTGGCATGCCGGGTCCGAGCCCAGATCAGACTCTGATGAGCCCGAGCCAACACTTTGACCGCTTCAGCCTGTGGCGTGTCTCCCGCAATCTCACGGTGGTTGTGACGGTCGGTGCGGACCAGATCCGCCAACACCTTGGCATCACCGGGATCCGATTTAGCGCCGCCCAGACTGTGCCGGTCTCGATACCGGGACACCGCAAACGGGTTGATCGCATACACCCGATAGCCGGCCCCAGCAAGAGCATCAACCCACAGGCCCCGGTCGGTTTCGATGCCGACCACCACCTCGCTCGGATCGTCACCATGTTCAGCCACCAGCTCGTGGAAAAGCCGGATACCTTCCAAACCCTCGGGCAGCCGCCGGCTCACCAGCCGCCGACCAGCCTCGTCCATCACATGAACATCATGATGGGCCTCAGCCCAATCATCACCCACAAAAATCATCCCGATCTCCCTTCCATCGACATGTTGCTCTCGAGCCGAAGGGAACCCGGCGGCGACCTAATGGATCAGTGCTCGATGGCACGACACCCCATGAGCGCTACAGGCAACCCTCACCAGCCGGCCGGGACACGATCTAACCTCAGGAGTCAGCACTCCAGGGCCGAGCAGTGCTCACCGGCCAGCGGCTCGACCACCAGACTCCCACACACAGGAAGCCACAGTGGACCCCCATTAGGACCTGAAACAGCTCAGTATTTGGCCAGCTCCTGGGCCTTCTCCACGATCGACTCGG
>JBHHWH010000192.1:0-1575 GCA_046756405.1 Acidimicrobiia bacterium
ACCGGCTCGAGGAACGCATGGACCGGCTCGAGGAACGCATGGACCGGCTCGAGGAGCTGATGGTCAAGTTCGACCAGCGGCTGTGGGACTTCCACGAAGCCCTCAGGGCCCAGACCCGGGTCTACATCACCGCCATGGTGAGCACGATGATCGGAGTGGGTGCTCTGGCCTTCGGCGCAGCGGCTCTTGTGTGAGAGGCCTGGCGTCAGGAGAGGGCTGCTGTGACGAAGTCGGTTAGCGCCTCTACAAGCGATTCCCGGTCCAGGGTCCCCTCGGGGCGATACCACCTCTCGATGGCGTTGAGCACCGAGAGAACGAAGATCGATGCCAGTTTCGGGTTGACGTCGTCGCGGAACGCTCCGCTCTCGATCCCCTCGGCGATGGCCTGCCGAAAGGCAGCCTCGTAGCGATCCCGAGCCGCCACCACCCTCTTACGGTGTTCGTCGTCGAGCATCCGGGCCTCGTTGAGGAAGGTACGGGCCACGGCCAGGTTGTCCAGCACCACGCCCACATGCCCCCGTATCAGAGCCTTGAGCCGCTCCCCGGCCCCGCCGCGGGTATACAGGGCCGACCTTGCCGAGGCCTCGAAGAGCTGCGCGCCTCGCTCCACCACCTCCACCAGCAGATCCTGTTTGGAGTCGATGTGGGCGTAGAGGGAGGAGCCCAGCATCCCCAACTCCCGGCCCAGATCCCGCATGGAGGTGCCGTGGTAGCCCCGGGAGGCAAACAGCCGACCCGCCGCCTCGATCACGTCGTCGCGGGTGGTGCGGGCGGTGACCATCAGCGGTGGTCGTACCTCACCACCACCCGGTCGGTCACCGGATGAGACTGACAGGTCAGCACCCAGCCCTCGGCCACCTCGGAGTCCACTAGGGCATGGTTCTTGTCCATCTTCACTTCGCCCTCTTCAATCCTCCCCTTGCAGGTGGCGCACATCCCGCCCCGGCAGGAGAAGGGAAGCTCGGACCGCACCCGCAGTGCGGCGTCGAGGATGGACGTCTCGGGGCTCATCCGGGTGGTGACCCCCCTACCGTCGAGAATCACCACCAGCTCCACCGAACCTTCACCGCGCGGCGGCTCCGGCGGAAGCCGGGAGACGTCCAGAGGGCCGGCGAAGAACAGCTCGTCGTGGATCCGGTCGTCGGCCACACCCAGCTCGGCCAGGGTCCGGCGGGCGGTCGTCACCATCTCGTAGGGGCCGCATAGGTACCACCCGTCCACCGGTGCCGCTCCCAGCAGCCGGTCGTGGATGGTCCGGATCTTCACCGCGTCGATCCGCCCCGACAGCAGCGGGATGTCCGAACCCTCGCGGCTGAGGACGTGGAAGAGCTGGAAACGATCCGGGTAGCGGTCCTTCAGGCCCTCCAGCTCGTCGAGGAACATGATGCTGTTGACGGTGCGGTTCCCGTAGAGGAGTGTCCAGGTGGCCTCAGGCTCGGATTCGAGAGAAGTGGAGATCAGCGACAGCACCGGGGTGATACCCGATCCGGCGGCCACGGCCACCGCCCGACGGGGGCGGCCCGGGTCGATCTCGATGGTGAACTCCCCCACCGGCGGCATCACGTCGAGGACGTC
>JBHHWH010000193.1:0-1525 GCA_046756405.1 Acidimicrobiia bacterium
GGTGGAAGGTGCTGCTTGCGTCGCTACGTGCCAGAGCCTCTCCGCCAAGAGCTATGAGGTATTCGCAAATCTTGTGGATGGGGGCATGGTCAGGCGGCGACGTCCCCGGTGGTTTTGTCGGGGTGGTTCCTTTCTTGTAGGTGGCCGTCGATGAAGACGGCTCCGGCTCGGACGAGGGGCACAAGGTGGTGGCCGTCGATGCGTCGCCACCGGTGTTGGGCGGCGTCGACGAGCTTGTAGGCCATGGCGAGGGCTGCTCGTCGGTTGCCGGCGCCTTTGGTGGTTCGGGTTCGCAACCGGACGGTGGCGAAGGTGGACTCGATGGGGTTGGTGGTCCGCAGATGCTTCCAGTGTTCTTTGGGGAAGTCGTAGAAGGTGAGGAGGGTGTCGAGCTCTCCGGTGATCTTGCCGACCGCTTTGGGAAAGTCAGCGAACCGTTCAGCGAAGGTCTGGGCAGCGTCGAGGGCGTCGCTACGAGACTCAGCGAGATAGATCCGATGGATCGCTCCCTTGGCCTCAGGGTGGAGCCGTTTCGGCAGGGCGTTGATCACGTTCTTCGTCTTGTGCACCCAGTCGCGTTGCTGACGTACCTGGTTGTCGAAGACGTCGGACAGTGCCGCCCAGAACCCCAAGGCGCCGTCCCCGACCGCCAGGGTCGGAGCCCTCAGCCCCCGGGATTTGAGGTCCCGCAGCAGATCGGCCCAGCTGTCGGTGGATTCCCGGTAGCCGTCAGAGAGGGCGACCAGCTCCTTTCGGCCGTCGGGTCGCACCCCCACGATCACCAAACAGCACAGCCGGTCTTCCTCGAGACGGACGTTGAACCAGATGCCGTCTGCCCACCAATACACGTAGTCGACCTCGGAGAGGTCTCTGGTCGCCCAGCGGGCCCATTCGGCCTGCCAGGCCTCGGTCAGTCTCTGGATGGTGGAGGCCGACAGCCCGGCGTCGGATCCGAAGAACTCGGCCAACGCCGGAGCGAAATCCCCCGTCGAGAGGCCCCGCAGATACAGGATCGGCAGTACCTCAGACACCTTCGGGGAGCGGCGCATATAGCGAGGCAGAATCGCCGGGGTGAACGACTCGCCCGGCCTCGGGTCATGAACCCGGGGGGCCCGCACCTCCACTGCACCCGCCGCGGTGATCACCTTCCGGGACGGCAGGAACCCGTTGCCGACCACCACCCGACGGCCATCCTCATCGCAGATGTCGACGTAAGCATCGAGGTACGCCCGACGTTCTGCCTCCAACGCCACCGCCAGCATCTCCTGAGCGGCCAGACGGCACAGCTCATCCAGATCAACCGGCACCTCGGCACCCGCTGTCACCGCAACATCGGGATCATGCACTATCTTCAACATTGGCGTACTCCTCCTCGCCGGCTCCGACCGGCGACTCGTGAAACGAACATTCAGGAGGGTACGTCGCGTCCCAACCAGCAACCCGTCATCCACAACTTTCGGGTATACCTCGGCTGATAGTCGCCGGGTACTGTTCGATTCATGTCACCTGAGCAACTCGTCGATTT
>JBHHWH010000194.1:0-1509 GCA_046756405.1 Acidimicrobiia bacterium
CGGAGCCATGGCTGTAGGGACCCTCGCCGTCTGGGCCTACTTCCGCTTCCGGGGTGCCGCGCTGGGTCCGATTCTCATCACCCAGGTGCTGGTGGTTTTCCTTTTGGGCCACCAGTTCGCCTTCCTGGGCCTGGTCGCCTCCGAGTCGGCGCTGTACGTCACCGCCGCCGGCTTCGTCGGGATCACCGCCGCCCTGGCCGCCGCCTACTCACTAGGGGTGATGGGGGTGGAGAAGGCGGTGACCCGGATGCGGTCATTCCGGTAGCAGCGCACGGATCGCTTCCGCCTGGCAGAGTCAGCGTGGAAACGAACATGCCGTCACACCTCGTCCACATCCAGTTGACCCAGACGCTGCTCGATTCTCCGCGGCACCGGCCCCGGTGGGTCGGGGACGAAGAGGCGCTGAACGCCCTCTACCACGGTGCCCTGGGGCCCGACATGGGTTACTTCCCCGGGGTTGACCCTCTCCTCTCCGGACTGGCCCACTACGTCTGTCCGGTGAGGCTCGCCCGGGCCCTTCTCGATCGGGCCAGTACACCCGTCGAGGAGGCCTACGCGTGGGGCTGGCTCACCCACGTGCTGGCCGACGCCCAGGTCCACCAGCATGTCAACCGGGTAGCCGGGCTGATCGATCACGGCAGTGCAGACCTTCCTTCCACCCCGTCGGACTCCGTGGCGGCCCATGTGATGGTGGAGGTGGGCCTCGACGCCCAGCGGATGGTCGAACACCCTGGCTCGGAGCGGATACGGCTCCGCCCCGTATTCGACCGCAGCGGCATCGGCTTCATTGCCGGTGCCTACGCCGAGACCTACGACCTGGAGTTCGAGCCTTCAACGCTGCTGGCGGCCCACCTGGCGGTGGTCCGCTACCAGCCGATCCTGTTCCGCTTCCTCTGGCTGATGGGGAGGCGTCAGGCGGGCCGTTATGGGGTGGTGGATCTCGCCTTCCTCCCCGCCCTCATGGCCGTGCGCGCCTCCACGGCCGTATTCGCCAGGAGATCTCTCCTCTATGGAGCCACCCACCCGCTCCCACCACCAGAGTGGTTCCTCGCTCAGGTCGAAGAAGTGTTCGGCTCCTTCGCTGCGGTGTTCTACAGCCATCTCGCCGAGGGGCTTGCTGCTCTGCCGGAGCTAAACCTGGACACCGGCGAGCCCGAAGACCCCGACCATCCCTACCCGCCGGCAGAGGAGGCCAGAGCCGAACTGACGGCCCGGCTGAGGGGAGCCTCCTAGCCGCACCTCCGCGTTTCTGTCACACCTGTCCGGCATGCTTGTGACATGACCGACAAGGGAGACAGAGATGAGTGTTGAGACCGTAGTGTTGATAGTGGTTGTCCTCCTGGCGCTGGCCGCAGTCGGTGTGGCCGTGGCGGTGTGGATGGGGACCCGCAAGCCGGTCTCCGAGCCGGCGCCGACCTTCCAGAGGGACGAGGTTCTCGACGAGAAGGTGTCCGAGCTGGCCGCGGCTCTGGCGGCCGTGCAGCGGACCCTGGCCGAGCATAAGGCGAC
>JBHHWH010000195.1:0-1505 GCA_046756405.1 Acidimicrobiia bacterium
ACACCCTGACTGTCACCACCGGCCCGGGAGGTTTGTTCTCGGTAGAGGTTCCTCCGGGTCCGGTTCTCGTCATCGTCGACGACGACGACCCGGAGATACCCGAGGGGTTCTTTGTCGACACCGACAACCTTGCCCAGATCGTCGAGTGCGAATCGGGTCAGCAGTGCTTCGCCGAGCCTATCGGCTTCAAGGTCAACCTTCGCCCCGCTGAAGAGGTCGAGGCGGCTATGGCCGCCAAGCACGACCTTTCCAGCGAGACGATCTTCTACCTGGTCGCTACGGCCAGGGACGACGTGATCCGGGCGGCCCTGGGCGAGCCCCTCCACCTCCGCACCATCCGGCAGGCGGCGCTGCAAAGGGTGCTGGAGGAGTTCGGCAGGCGAATCACACCGGATCAGCTGCAGGAGGCTCGGGCCCGTCAGCGCACCAACCCGCCCCTCGTATTCCACACCGACACCGGCCAGGACGAGGAGGGAGGGAAGGCGGCAGGGGAGATCGTGGCCACCTTCCTCCAGGCCAACTATCTGATCAACGAGGAGGACTGGGCCGACGAGCAGGAGCAGGCGGCCAAAGCGGTGGAGCCGGTGGTGGTGGAGTACACCGCCGGCCAGGTGATCGTCAGGGAGGGGGAGGTTCTCACCCAACTCCACATCGATGCCATCAACAAGACCGTCTCCCTCGCCACCAGGGTCCAGGCCGAGGGAGGCCTGCTGGCCGTGGTGGCGATCCTGGTGGGGCTGCTGGGACTCTACCTGGCTCAGTTCCGCCCCGAGTTCTGGGCACGACCGCGGATGGTGGCCCTGCTGGGCATCCTCATCCTGCTGGCCGCCGCCGCAGTTAGGGGTGCGGTCGCCCTTCAGGCGACGGCGAGTTGGTACCTGTTCCCGGCGGTGGCCTTCGGTTTCATGGCCGCCGTCCTCTTCGACTCCCGGATAGCGGTGCTCCTGGCTATGGCCGTGGGGGTGCTGGCCGCGGTAGGAACTATGGAGCCAGGTCCTGCGGTCTATGCCGCTCTGGCCACGCTGGCTCCGGTCCCCTTCGTCAGCTCGGTCAGCACCCGGGGTGCTTTCCGTAATGCGGTGGTGTTCAGCTCCCTGGCGGCGGCGATCATCGCCGGGGCCACGGCGTGGTTCTTCGACGTGGGACCGAACCAGGACGTGGTCGAAGTGGTTTCCAGTGCTGCGGCCTGGGCCTTCGGGGCTTCGGTTGTAGCGGCGATGGTGGGGCTTGCTGCCCTCCAATTCTTCGAGTCCGCCTTCGACATCACCACCACCCTCCGGCTGCTCGATCTCACCGACCGCAACCACGAGGCGCTCCAGCTTCTCCAGGAGGAGGCTTTCGGGACGTTCAACCACTCCCTGATGGTGGGCACCCTCGCCGACGCTGCCGCCCGGGCGATAGGCGCCAACCCGCTGCTGGCGCGAGCCATGGCCTACTACCACGACCTGGGCAAGACCGAGAACCCCGCCTACTTCATCGAGAACCAGTTCGGCATCGCCAACCCC